>JBBSVF010000244.1:0-4962 GCA_038233745.1 Gemmatimonadales bacterium | reverse complement strand
TCCCGCCGCCAGCCGCCACCACATTCCCGCCGCCAGCCGCCACCACATTCCCGCCGCCAGCCGCGATGACATTGGTATCCATCCGTGGCCATAGCTCGCGAGCATCCTGCGGGAAGAGCTGACCCGCTGGCAGTACATTCGCGCCCGCTGCCTGCGACTGCGCCATGACCGTCCCCCAACCCCAGCGCTGGTTTTCCTGACCGTTGCAACTCCAGAGGATGGTGGCCTGATTCCCGAGCCAGTGACCGCGGCCACCCTCGAGGTCCATGCACTTGCCGTTGATACCGACCAGCGCGTGATCACTTGTGTAGCGCCAACGTTGGTTCCCGGCGCCGTTGCAGTCCCACAGCACGATCTTGTCGCCATCGCTCCCCCGTGCGCCCGAGGCGTCGAGGCACTTGTCTCGCAGGCGGATTGTCCCGTCGGAATGCACTACGAACTGCTGGTTCCATTCTCCGGAGCAGACGTAGCCGATGACTCGGGTGCCATTATTCGCGCTGCCGCCTTCCGCATCGAGGCATTTGCCGCCCATCGCGCTGAAGATGGAGATCGGCATCGACTGAGACTGTACCGCGCCAGGCGCCGAAGTAGCGGGCGCCGGAGCAGAGGGTGCCGTGGGGCGGGGGCGCTCCGGCCGGCCACGACGGGCCGCAATCGCCCGGTCGACTTGTGCCTGTTCGGGGTGCTGGACGAAAAGTGGCCGATCAGCCGGCGCGCTTCCAGGATTGGCGACCCGAAGGGTATAGGCTCCAGGATAGTCCAGCGCGGGAAGTTGCACGTACAGCCGCTCCGCGGTCTGGGTATTGTTCGGCGCCCGCTCCAGCGTTCGCGCCTCACCTGCTCCGGCCGGCGGAATCAGCGTGACCTCCGCGTTTTCACCAAAGCTGGCGCCCGTCAGGTACAGCGTCGCCCCGCGCGTCGTCACCGGGTCCGGGCCGACACTGGAAATCGTGGGGGTTCCAAACACGGTGGGCGCACCCACCACCACCGTCATCGGCGCACGGACGGTGGCCTCGCGCCCCGTGTTGACCGCCAGAATCTCCAGTCCGTAGCTTCCTTGCGGCACCCCAGCCAGCCCGAGTTGAAGCTGCGTCCTGGTCCGGCTACGGACTTCGGTCTTGAACCTCGCTCCGGCGGACGAAATCAGTGAGGCGATGAAGTCATCGCTGCCTCCGCCGGCGGGCCTGAAGTTGTCACCAACGACGGTGACCGCACCGTCAACCGGGACCGGATTCGGCGATATTGCGGTAATGATGGGTGCATTGAACACTGGCGTCGCGCTGACACCCGGCTTGCGGATAGCAAACAGCTTGCTCGCCATCGGCGCGTCCGACTGCGGTCCGTTGATCACGATTACGACCGTCGAATAGACGCCGTTCCGGAAGTCGCCCTCGCTCACGAACGGGTCCCGGCTGAAGAATCGACTCGGCACCCGCACTCTGATCTCCGTCGGTGAGGCATTGACGCCCGGGAGCGCGGCGCCGTTGAACTGCACGCGTGACGTACCCGGAATAAAGCCCGCGCCCCGGATCACCAGGTCGAAATCAGCGTCGCCAGCCGTGACACTGCTGGGCAGCAGCTCGGCGATCTGGGGTTGCTGCGCCAGAACGGGGTGTGCGGCTGCCAGGAACGGCAGCAGGGCGGACAGGAATCGAATGCGAATGTTCACAGGTACTCCCGGAAAGTGGAGAGGATGGCCGGCGCATCGCGTCGGCAGTGACAAACGGTGGAGGAGGGAGCGTCAGAAGACGCTGTCGGACGGTACGGCCGACGCAAAGAACTTCACGTAATCGGCCGTCCGCCCGTGCTGCGGGTGGAGCGTGACCGCGCCGAAGGATGGGATCGCGCCATGCTCCCACCACAGCACGCCATTCTCGACCCGGCCCGCGGGTCCCCGGGTATGGAGCAGTCCTCCGCTGGATTCCTGCCGGCCAAGCTCTGCATCTGCACCAGTAGGCGAGCATGGGGGGCACGGGGTTGGGTTGCCCGGACCTGCACGAAGGTAGCACCAAGGCTGTCTGGAGAGAGGCGATGGATCCTCGCGCGAGGACCGTCGGACCGTTCTGCATGCAAGCTCCGGAGGTTTCACCACTGCAGGTCTCGCATATTGCCTTTCGCGACGTCCCTCCGGTGCCGCACCCGGATGGTCGGATCTCTGGCGCTCCACCCTGCCGGTTCGGAGACCCCGACCCAGCCCGTCGCTCGCTCCCTGTAAGCGTATGTTGGGACGCAGTGTTAATCCAGATGGAAAGTGGATTCCACGAATAGCCTCACCGGAGGGGTCAGACATTGCGGCCGCACGACCACTCATACACACCGGTGAACAGGATGTCGATCTGCGCGGTGTTCCCATTGCGCAGGTATGTGGTGCGAGCGGGGCGCCGGTCGCGGAGCGGGCCACTCAGCCAGGTGATCACACCAGATGCAACGTCGTGGCGATAACGCCCGCTACCGCCATTGCTCAGGTACGTGTACACGCCTCCTTCTCGAAGCGTTATCGCCCCCATCTGCCTTGCGGGTGAATTAAACGTTGGCTTGTAATCGCACGTGTACGTTCCCAGGCTCAGCGCGCCCCTCAGCTTCGGCAGCACCGGTGTGGCTGCACGGCCCGCGGCTGCTCGCACGCTTCCGCACCAGAACTCCAGATCCGCCGACCCGTTGCCATAGGCGTCGTAACGGACCGTGTAATGCGTGCACGCGGACGGAGTGACGCCAATCACGGTCCCGGCTCGCCAGTCGTCCTTCACATGTTGCACTTCCACCCGATCGCCGATATTGAAGGTCGCCTGTTGCGGTGACGCAGGAGCACGGCGCGCGGGGACGGAGGGTTGCTTTTCCGGCGTGGGGGGAGGATCGGTGGGCGCTCGCGACGGTGGGCCCGGCGCGCGAGCGAGCCACTTCTGCACCTCGCCGTGCAGGCCGGAGTTCAGCTCCAGTGCGCGGGTGAAAAAGGGGCGTGCGTCCTCCCACCTGTTGTCCTCGGCGAGAGCAGCGGCGAGGTGGAAATGCGCCCCTGCATTGGACGGAGCCAGCGCGGTAGCCTGACGGAAGCTGACCGCTGCCATCCAATAGCTCTTTGCATCGAACGCCTCGTGGCCGGCCTTCATGTAATACTCGGCCGTGCCAACCGATTGGGCTGCGACCGGGAGGGCTGAGATCAGCATCGCGAGTCCGAGCGCGAATACGCCCCGGCGAAAGGAGGAGTGTGTCACACGAGCATTCAGGTTCATTTCACCTGCTCCAGGAAACAGGGTTCTTCACGACGAACCCGGAAATGCTGCGCGAATCTTGACAACGACGCAGGCGTCATTGCGCAGCGATACGGGGCGATGGACTCGTTGACGTTTCCGCGGAGCCTTGGGTCGCCGCGTTCAGGCTACAATCCCGGCGTGGAACAACGCGGCCGCTCACGGATCGACCCGTTGCAGTGTACACCAGCCCTTCTGCAGATAACCCGGCCGGGTCACCGAAGTCTGGCAGTCCAGCGTTCGTTGGTCGCCCTTTCCCTTGACGTAGTGGCTGACGAACACAGAATCGGCTCCGCTCTCCGCCCAGCTGAGGAGGTAGTAGGAAACCACGTTGTAGTTCGCCTCCACGAGCTTGCGCGAGTATCCGGCTACTTCCCAGTGCCCTGCGAGGGACTCCGGACCTACCTCGGTGAGCACGAGGAAACCGCGGCGAGTGACGGAGTCAGTCGCCCCCGGCATGAGCTGGCGCGCCTGATAGGCGTACCGCCCCGGCGGGAAAACCCGCTCTGCGGGCGGCACGGGGCCGCACCGCGGAACGAACGCCAGGATGGCGAGAGAGAAGAGAGCTTTCATGAGCGAAAGGGGCGGGGGAGACTCATGATCCCCCCGCGGCGGCACTGCCTATCGGGCGTTTCGCCGTGATGCTCATCTTTCCTTCGGTGGTGAGCCGAGCACTCTCCAATCCGCGGATGTTCTCTTCGGTGGCATTCGTCTCGTTCCGCAGCGTCCAATCACGTCCATTGACGCCTCCGAGCAGCACGAGGCCTGGGCCATCCTCGGCGGGCTTCCATCGACCCTTTACCACCTTGGCACCCAGGGGCTTCCACTCGTACGAGCCGTCCGCGCTGATGCGGAGCGCTTCCGTGGCCGCGTGGAACGAGTACTCGCTCCGCTCGTACTGGCCCTCTCGCCGGGTGTTGACGGCCATGACCTCGCCCAACTTCCAGTCGCCGATGAAAAAGCTCGTCCAGAACGGCTCCCGCACCCTTCCCGCCACCCGGCTCCACTCGTGCCAGTCACCGGCGCCGGAGTAGCGATCGTCTGCAACGCGGTATTTGCGCTCGTAGGTGCCCACGTTCTTCGTTGCGTAGTCCCCTGCCGGTCCGACTTCCCGAACGATGCCTGTGCGCCAGCCGGTCGCCAACCAGAACTGCACTCGATCTCCCGCGTTGTAGGTCCCGAATGGCGCCCACCGGGTGAGAGGGGACGAATTCCTCGGGGTGCGGATATCCGGTCTCACGGGCGCAGGTGCGGGCCGTGGTGGCGTTGGCACCGGGCGCGAAGCAACCGTCGCTGATTCCGGCACCGTCTCTTTGCCGCCCGCGACCGGCGCCGTGGTCGCCTCGGTTCCCACGGCCGCTTTCAGGAGCCGCGCCACATCGTTCGCCCCGCCGCGAGTGGCGCGATCGAGCGCGGTCTTGCCGTCTGCGTCCCTGAGCGATGCGTCCGCCCCCTGCTCGAGGAGAAAGCGAACTACCTCAGCGTGTCCGCCCGATGCGGCCGCCATCAACGGGGTCAGGCCGGAGGGCTGCAACTGCCAGTTCACGTCTCCCCCACCCTGGACGATACTCCGGACCTCATTGAGGTATCCGCCGTCCGAATCACGAATGAGGGCCTCCCCCTTCATCGTGCCGCTCAGCCGAGCCCAGGGGCCGGTCTGGGCGTGTGCCGATTCGGCCATCCCGGTCACGACAACAACGGCGAGCAGCAATGC
>JBBSVF010000243.1:0-4979 GCA_038233745.1 Gemmatimonadales bacterium | reverse complement strand
GACCTGCAGGCGCGCTCCGCACGGGAGGTGGCCGAGGCGATCCGCAAGGAGCGTCGCCCAACGGTGGGTGTGTTCGCCGACGAAGGCATCAGCCAGCGGAATGGCCGCAGCTTTCTGTCTACCTACGACCTGGGAATTCAGCTGGGCCTGCCCATTTTCGACGGCTACCGCCGCGAGGGGCGTGCGCAGGAGCAGCTCGCCAACGCGCGCGACCTGGACCTGCGCCAGCGCGACCTGCGCACGCAGGTGCAGGCCGATGTGCGCAACGCGCTCCTGAATGTGCGCTCGTACACGGAAGTAGTCGTGGCGGCGCGCGAACGGCTGGCGCTGGCCGAGCAGGAGGTGACGCAGGCGCGTGAGCGGTTCCAGGCGGGAGTGGCGGGCAATGCTGACGTCATCACCGCGTCGCTCACCCTCAACGCCGCGCGCACTGGGCTCGTGGATGCGCTCACGTCGTATCAGGCATCGCGCGTTGCGCTGGCGCGTGCCGAAGGTTCCATCACCACCCTGCAGTAGATCGTCCGAAGTTTTCGTCGCCCCGATTCGCTCCTCACGAACGCTGGAATATCATGGCTACTGCAACCGCAACCGCTCCGCAGTCCGCGGACTCCTACGCAACCAGCGCCCCTGTCGCGGCTGCCGCACCGTCCGGAAATCGGAAGCGCATCGTGCTCCTGCTCGTTGTCTTCGCCGCGATCGTCGGCGTCACGTGGGGGGTGAAGCAGTGGCTCTACGGCCGCTCGCACGCATCCACTGACAACGCGCAGGTGGACGGTCACATCATTCCCGTAATCTCCAAGGTGAGCGGATACGTGACCGCGGTGGCGGTTGCGGAGAACGATCACGTGAATGCCAACGCCGTGGTCGTGCGGATCGACGATCGCGAATACGCGGTGCGCCTGGCGCAGATGGACGCTGATCTCGCGGCGGCGCGTGCGACCTCCGGTGGTGGCGGTCTGGAAGGCCAGGCACAGGCTGCGGTGGCGAATGCATCCGGCCAACGCGCGGCCCTGGACGCGGGCATCATCGCGGCCCGGGCGAATGCGACGAAGGCCGCGGCGGATCTCGCGCGCATGCGCGAGCTCGCGGCCAAGCAGATCGTGAGTCGGCAGCAGCTGGATGCAGCCCAGGCCGCGGCCGTCGCCGCGAATGCGCAGGTGGCGGCCGCCCAGCGGTCTGCAGGCGCCGCGGGTGCCGGCGTCGCCAATGCGCAGGCGGGTGTGCGCCTGGCGCAGGCAAAACTTGCCTCGGCGCAGGCCTCGCGTGACAACGCGGCGCTGCAGCTCTCGTACGCGAGCGTCAGCGCGCCGGTAGGTGGCTTCGTGTCGCGCAAGCAGGTGGAGGTGGGTCAGCTCGTGCAGGCGGGACAACCGCTGCTCACAATTGTGTCTGACACCGGGCTCTGGATCACCGCGAACTTCAAGGAGACGCAGCTCGCCGACCTCAAGGTGGGGCAACCAGTGGAGCTGGATGTGGACGCCTATGGTGGAGTGAGCGCCAGGGGTGTCGTGGAGAGTGTGAGCGCGGCGACGGGTGCAAAGTTCGCGCTGCTGCCCCCCGACAACGCCACCGGCAACTTCACCAAGGTGGTGCAGCGTGTGCCGGTGCGGATCCGTATCACCGAGGGGCTGGGCAAGGATCGTCCGCTGCGCCCGGGCATGTCGGTGTTCGCGCACGTCTCCACGAAGTAGTCCCGGCGCGGAGACCGATCGATGACCAGTGTGGCCGTACGGCCAGGCGTTGGCGGGGAGGGGGCCGGCCGTTCCGGAATTCTTCCCGCCGCGCCGATCCCCGAAGTTGATCCGTACCGGTACAAGTACCTCATCGCCATTGCGGTGACGCTCGCCGCGGTGCTCGAGCTGATCGATACCTCCATCGTGAACGTCGCCATTCCCCACATGATGGGGAACCTCGGCGCCACTCTCGACGAGATCAGCTGGGTTTCTACCGGCTATATCATCGCGAACGTGATCGTGATTCCGATGTCGAGCTGGCTGTCAGGCTACTTCGGGCGCAAGCGGTATCTCACCGGCTCCATCCTGCTCTTCGTGGCCGCCTCGTTCTTCTGCGGTGCGGCCACCACGCTGAATGGTCTGATCCTCTGGCGCGTGATACAGGGGCTGGGGGGCGGTGCACTGCTGTCTACCGCGCAGGCGACGCTCTTCGAGGCCTTCCCGCCCAGGGAAGTGGGGGTGGGGCAGGCGATGTTCGGCGTGGGCGTGATGGTTGGGCCCACCATCGGACCCACGCTCGGCGGATATATCGTCGACAATCTCTCGTGGCCGTGGATTTTCTACATCAATGTACCGCTGGGCATTTTCGCCGCGTTCATGGTGTTCACATACGTGAAGGACGCGGTGCATCAGCGCCGTTCGCTCACCGTCGACGGCACGGGGATCCTGCTGCTCGCGCTCTGTGTGGGCTCGCTGCAGTGGATGCTGGAGCGCGGCGAGCGGTTCGACTGGTTCGATTCGCGCTTCGTGACCGTGCTTGCCATTACCGCAGCGACGTCGTTCGTGCTGCTCATCTGGCGTGAACTCACCATCAAGGAGCCGGTGATCGATCTGCGCGTGCTGCTCAACCGCCAGCTCGCGGGCGGCGTGATGATCGCGGCGTTCCTCGGCTTCGCACTATACGGATCGGTGTTCGTGCTGCCGGTGTTCCTGCAGGGTCTTCACGGCTTCACCGCGAACCAGACTGGCATGGTGATTCTTCCGGGCGCGCTGGCGTCGGCGTTCACGATGGCACTGGTCGGGCGGAACTCTGCACGACTGGACGCGCGCGTCACCGTCCCGATCGGTGCCTTCATGTTCTTCTATGCGATGCTCAGCCTGTCCAAGCTCACATACGACAGCGGCGCACACGACCTGTTCTGGCCACTGATCGCTCGCGGGGTGGGGCTGGGGCTCATCTTCGTGCCGCTTACCGGCGCGACGATGGCAGAGCTCAAATCGAGCGAGCTGGCACAGGGCACGGGCATGTTCAATCTCACACGCCAGCTCGGCGGTTCGCTCGGCATCGCGATCTCGGCGACGTTGCTGTCGCGATTCACGGCACAGTCGCGTGCGCTGCTCTCGGAGCACATTGTCACTGGCGATCCGGTGGCGATGGCGCGGGTGGAGGGCATCACGCGGGCGCTCATCTCGCGGGGGACGAATGCGCTCGTCGCCAAGCAGCAGGCGCTGGCGGTGATCGACCGGCAGTTGCAGGCGCAGGCATCGGTGCTGGCTTTTTCACGGCTCTATCTATTGAGCGGGATCGCGCTGCTGCTCTCGCTGCCGCTGCTCTTCCTGTTTCGCTCGGGCAAGTCACGCGGGCTGGGCCCCGGAGCCGCGCACTAGCCGGCTTGCGTTGCCCCGCTCAGTTCGCCCACACCTCGACCTCGGCGTCGCCGCGCCCGTCGTAGCGGACATAGAGCAGCATGGGGCGGCAGCAGACGTAGCAATCCTCCACGTACTCCTGGTTCGATCCGCCGCCGGGATCGAGCGCGATGTCGTTCGGCTCGCCGCATGACGGACAATCGACCATCGCCTCGGTAGCGGCGGTGCCGTCGCCGAGGGGGAACTCCTCGTCCAGATCCTGGTCGTCGTCTGCGCCGGCTGCGTGTTGCATGCGGTGAACATAAGACGATGGCACGGGCGGGACAGGCCTGTCCACAAAACCGGATACCGATTTGTCCCTGGGAGGGGACACCGGAAGCGCATGTGTAAAGTCAAGTGATTGAGATCACAGGGCTTCACTTGTTTACAGCGAGCGGTGCGGCTGATGCTTTTGTGTGTGCCAGCACACGACCATCACGAGGAGCCCACCATGATGAGCAGAGCACGCGCAGTCACCGTTGTTCGACAGGCCGCGATTGCGGTCGTCGCCATCACCACCCTGGGCGGATGCGCCGCGAAGCATGTGTCGCGCATCGAGCCCAGCGCTGTCACCGATCTGTCGGGGCGGTGGAACGACACCGATTCACGGCTGGTGGCCAACCAACTCGTGGAGCAGGCGCTCGCTGCCGGCTGGGCGACGCGATACGCCGACGCGCATGGTGGCGAAGCGCCCGCGGTGGTGGTGGGAAACTTCGCGAACCGCTCGCTGGAGCACGTGGTCGTCGGCACCTTCGTGAAGGATATCGAGCGTGCGTTCATCACCACCGGCACGGCGCGCGTTGTCGCCTCGGCCGATGAACGGCAGGACCTGCGCGCCGAGCGAAAGGACCAGCAACAGAACTCCCGCGCAGATTCGCGGGCGCGGCAGGGCCAGGAGCTGGGGGCTCGCTATGCGCTCACCGGTGAACTGCAGGCCATCGAGGATGTGGACGGACGCGAGCGCGTGATGTTCTACCAGGTAGACGCATCGCTCACCGATCTGGAGACGAACACCAAGGTCTGGGTGGGCCAGCACAGGATCAAGAAGTACATCGAGCGCTCGCGTTTCTCCTTCTGATCTCCCACACCAACACCTACTCCCATGTCCACTCCACGAATTGCCCAGCTTGCCCCCACGATCTTCCTGAGCGCGCTCGCCGCGTGCGCGTCGGCCAAGCGAATCGATGAAGGGCCCATCACGATCATGAGCAATGGCGACCGTGTTGACGCGCCGGTGCGTGCGACCGATGCCGCCACCACGCGGGCGCTGGAATCGCGGATTGCGGGGCGCGATCAGCGTGACTCCATCGTGGCCGTCGCGTATGCGGCGTGCGCTCCAGCCACCTGCGAGGCGCTGGGACGCGGCGAGCTCGCGCTGGGGATGACGGAAGCCGAAGTGTATGCCGCGACGCGCAGCCTGGGGTCGGCCTGGACGCAGCGGCGCAGTGGGCGTGTGCTGGTGCTTTCGCCGCGCGACGCTGACGCGCTCGCAGCCGACGCAGTGGCTCCGGTGGCGCTGGTACAACTTAGCGACGGTGCCGTGGCCTCGATGACCTATCGCGAGCCACAGGGACTGCGCACGGTGACGCGCACGAGCGACGTGAATGACGCGGGCCGAGT
>JBBSVF010000242.1:0-4998 GCA_038233745.1 Gemmatimonadales bacterium | reverse complement strand
CCGGCCAATCGCATCGGGTACACCGCACTTTCGCTCGGCCAGCTCAAGATCCTGCAGGAGGCCATCACGCTTGTTGTGTTCGTCCCCTTCGCGATCATCTACATGAAGGAGCCGCCGCGGCTCGACTACCTGTGGGCAGCACTGTGCATCGGCGGCGCGGTGTTCTTCATCTTCCGAGGGCATGGAACCGCCGCGTAGGATGCGGGGGTGTCAGGCCTCCAGTCCGGGGAGGGGCCGAGGCTTTGCGCGGCGCTGCGTCTTGTGGAGGACGCCGCGCACGCTGGAACTCACGTCGCCCATGGCGGCTTCGAACTCCTGCAGCAGCTCGGAGCAAGCGGCGGCACTCGGCGTGAGACGCTGGCGACGCAGGCGGATGTAGTTGAGCCTCATGAGCCAGATCGCGCGGGTGGTGTCGCTGGCGGACAGGGGGTTGAACATCGCCCAGCCCGTCGCTGGCGCGAAGGGCAGGGGTTCGACGATACCTTCGCCCACCAGCGACGTCTTGAGCGCGCGGGTAAGCGAGAGGTGGACGCCGCAGTCCCCGTGCATGTGCGCGATCTGGCGACCGCTCAGGCGGAACTCCACGCCATCGGCGTCGCCGGGAGTGGTGGCGCTGGGGTGCGGGCGCATGGCGACGCCGGGCCAGCGTCGCACTTCTTCCATCACCGTGCGGGCAAATGCTTCGCGCTCCGCGCTCGTCATCATCGGCACACCCTCCGCTGGACTGGTGGATGGCCAGTCGGGCTGGCCGTGCGGTGCTGAAGCGTGGCATACTCCGTACCGGTGCCGGAGTTTGTGATCACCCTCTCGTCATGAGTCACGTGAAACGTCTGTTCTTGTACGCCGCGTTCATTTTCCCGCTGTCTCTGCCTGCGCAGTGGACACCGCAGGAGAGCCACACAACGCGCGAGCTGCGCGGCCTGAGTGTGGTGACGCCGAAAGTGATGTGGGCCAGTGGTGCTGGTGGCACTGTCGTGCACACGGTCGACGGCGGCAACACCTGGACTGTCGATATTGTTGCGGGCGCCGAGCGTCTGGACCTGCGGGCAATCGCGGCGCGGTCGGGGAAGGTGGCGCATGCGATGAGCATCGGTGACTCGTCGCGGATATTTCGCACCACGGACGGTGGACGCACGTGGAGCCAGCGATTCATCGCGCTGCAGCCTGGGTCGTTCTACGACGCCATCCAGTTCTGGGACGACCGGCATGGCATCGCGATGAGTGATCCGGTGAATGGGAGATTTCTGATTGCGGTGACGGACGATGGTGGCGAGAGCTGGCGCGAGCTATCGGGCAAGGGGATGCCGGCGGCGCTTCCGGGCGAAGGGGGATTCGCCGCGAGCGGAACGAGTCTGATCGTGCGCGGTGCGCGGGATGCGTGGCTTGTGAGCGGCGGCGCGTCGGTCGCGCGGGTGTATCACTCGCACGATCGCGGGCGCACGTGGACGGTGAGTGAGGCTCCGCTGCGTGCGGGCGTTGCGTCGGCGGGGGTGTTCTCGATTGCGATGTGGGATGGGCGACGCGGTGCGATTGCTGGCGGGGATTACGCGAAACCGGCGCTGGCGGGGCGCAATGTGGCGCTCACGGGCGATGGCGGTCGCACGTGGACGCTTGCGGACAGCGCGCAGGGGCCGTTGGGCTACCGGTCTGGTATCGGGTACGTTCCGGGGCGCGGTGGACGCGAGCTGGTGGCGGTGGGGCTTACGGGGACTGACGTTTCGCGAGACGGGGGCGTTACGTGGATGGCGGTGGACAGTATGGCGTACAACAGTGTGCAGTTTGATCGAAAAGGTGGCGGGTGGGCGGTGGGGCCGAAGGGAAGAATTGCGCGGTGGAATTAAGACCGTTTTGAGTTCGATGAGGGGAGAGGAGCGCTCGGCTGTCAGCTGTCAGTGGGGAGCTGCCAGTTCCAGCGTTGCGAGGACCGCAAGGTGAACCTGTAGCGGAATTGTTCGATGGTAACGAAGCGGTGGCGTTGTCGAGCGCCGCCAGCGCGACGATGCCCGGCGCATCTCCGCTCACGTAAGCTTCGTTTGATGGCAGCGCGCGGCAGATCGCGTTGACAGCCACGAGCCAGCGTTCGGGATCGTCGGCCGAAAGGGAGAGTAACTCCTGCTCCGCACCGATCGGCATCGGCTGCCTCAGCCGGGCCGCCATCTGCCGCACAGGCTCCACGAACGCCGCTCTGCGATGTCGCGGCAGGCGGCGGTGCTGGCGCGCCAGCAGGGCCCGCAACGTCGTGCGGACCTCACCGCGGGATTCCGCCACACCGCAACGTTCGCACTCGGATTCCGCGGCGAGCACGCGCTCCACCTGGACAACCGAGCGAGTGAGACACGCCGCATTGCAGTCGGCATGGTCTGTCTCGAGCGCTCGGAGCATGCACAGCAGTTGCGTGTCCTCCACCGGATCGCCCAGCGCATTCAGCGCCAGCAGGCGACCATCGGTGAGCACCGCAAGCGTGCCACCCGCATGAGATCGCACACAGCACGACACCCCTGCCGCGATGGGCGCCGGTGGCGGCGTCTGTGACCATCGCCGAAGCACGTGGGCGATCCGCGCCGCAACATCCACGTTGCCTTCGCGCTCACCGTGAACCGCGGCGAAGGGCAGGGTAGCGAACGCCGGCTGCAACAGACGGGTGGCGCTTCGAAGCTTGGTGTGCAGTCGCTCAACGAGTTCCATGTAGCGGGCGGACTCCACCGGGGGCGACATGAGATACGAGTGCACGACGCGCGAGCCGCCCACACGCCGCACCCGCCCCACGCGCTGCTCCAGCCGAGCGGGGTTCCAGGGGAGATCGAGATGCACGACGATGGACGCGTCCTGGAGATTCACGCCCTCTGAGAGAAGATCGGTGGTGAGCAGGAGCCTCACCACCGCTCGGCGGTGCGGGGCAGCAACACCCTGAGCGGAGGGCGCGAAGGCGTCGAGGATCTCGCGCCGGCTCACGGGGCCAGAGGCGATCGCACCTCCGGCTGCGGTGAGCAGGGCGACGCCGGCATCGGCGCGCAGAAGCTGGAAGAAGCGTCGCGCGGTGGTGGCGGACTCCGTGAAGGCGAGGATGCGCTCGGCGGGATGCCGTGCGCGAAGCTCACGAAGGGCGTCCGCGCGTTCGACGTCAGGGTCAGCGCGCGCGCGGATCATCGCGCGCAGGTCACCGAGTAGGGCGAGTTCCGCGTCAACGTCGCTTGCACGGGGAACGTCGTGGCTCGGCGCCACGAGCGCGCCCGCGAGGAAGGGAAAGCCGAGCTGCACCGCGTCATCCCCTCCGGACCACGCGAGACATTCCGCGCGCGTGGGAATTCGACCTTCCGCAAGCGATGCCGCCAGCGCCACCGCACGCCGCTCCCGTCCACGAAGGGTGCTGACGAGCGCAGCGCGGCTGGAAGACCAGCTCCGCACGAGCAGCAGCGTTCTCAGTGCGTGCGCGGCGCCCTCGTGCAGCGCCAACGGGGGAGGTGGAAGTGAGAGCAGGGCCGGCAGCACCCCACTCTCATCGAGCCGAAGCGGAAGCCATTCAGCCGCGGCGACGCGCGGAAGCGCGCCAATGCCATGCGACTCACCGCTCCGCAGCACGAGTCGCGAGAGGTCCGCGCTCGGCAGCGAAGCGGCCACGTCCCCGATCGCGAGAGCCAGCAGGGAGCGCAGGTCGTGTTCGCTGTTCTGCACCGGCGTGGCCGAGAGCAGGCAGAGGCGTGATCGCGCGCAGAGGTGCGAGAGCGCACGATAGCGCCTCGTGCCTGGGTTACGAAAATGGTGAGCCTCATCGACCAGCACGATTTCGAAGCTCTCCACTGGACACGTGAGGTTTGCGCCGGCCCGGCTGAGCTGTTCGTGAGATACGAGCGCCGCGGTTATTCCCGAGCGCTCCATCTCGCGTCGCCATTGATCGACCAGTGCAGCAGGCGCCACGATCAGCGCGCGCCGAAATCGGGAGACGAGCGCGAGACCGACATGAGTCTTCCCCGTCCCGACGGGGTCTGCAATCACGCATCCGCCCTGGCGCGCAAGCATCAGCTCCGCGCGCGCGGCGAGTCGCTGCTGGTGCGGCAGCAGCGTTACCGATCCAAGGCGTTCGGCGAATTGGCTCACCTGTGCACTCCGCGCGATCGCCGCGCGCACGTGCGATGGCGACGCGGGAGTCAGTGGCTCCATGACACGAGCGGTTCGACAGAGGCGACCGGAAGCCGATAGGCATCGCACGCGGCGCGCAGCAATCGCGCGTCATCCGGTGGGTTTCCTGTGAGCGCGGCCTGCGCCAGTGGCTGGAGGATGGCGCGCGCCCGAGGCCAGTCGGATGGCAGCGGGAGCTGTGCCACGGTCCACGCCAGGTAACGTCGCCATCCGCCCCGGGCGGGCTCGGCCAGTGCATTCAGCCACGCAGCTGCCAGCGGGGAGTTGAGCAGTGCCGCGAAAGCCAGCGCATCGTCCCGGTCGGCAACGGTGGCCACATAGCAGGTGTTGAGTGGCACGGTGCGGTCACCGCGCTCGAGCACGACCGCCGCCGGTCGTCGGCCGAAGTCGCCCCAGACCACCCTGTTCACGAAGGAGTTCGCGCCCTCGGTGCGGAAGAGGCGCCACCACTGATGTCCGCGCAGATCGGTGCGCGCGGAGAGTCTGTCGCGAAAGGGTGAGAGCTGTGCCAGCGCACCTGCGGGCAGCTGGGTGAGCACCGCGCCGTCATCGTCGTGCGTGTACAGAATCGTGCGGGAGGACGCCTTCACGAACCAGGGCTGCACCGAATCGCCCTGCAGCAACGGCCGCGCGAGCGGGCTGCAGCTCCCCGTGGCGAGTCTTCCAAGCGCGGATTCACCCCGGCTGCCGCTCCCTTTGGATGAATCGATGATGAACGCGTCGTTCGCACCACACTTCACACCGAGGGTCAGGCGCAGCCACGGAGCATCGCCCACTGGAACGCCATCCTGCCGAACCGCATCGAAGGCCTCCCGCACCGGAGGCGGAAGCATCAGCCATGGACTCGCGGGATCCCCCGGG
>JBBSVF010000241.1:0-5004 GCA_038233745.1 Gemmatimonadales bacterium | reverse complement strand
GCAAGCGGATTGAGACGGTCAACAGCTTGATCGAGCGACTCTTGCCCCGTCACATTCATGCGACCACGGCCAGAGGCTTCGAGTTGAAGGTGTTTCTCTTCGTGCTCGCCGCCAGCTTCAACTATGCGCTCCGGTAGGTGGAGGTACATAGGGAGATCCCGATTCACCCCCGGGATGCGCGCCGTGAGCAAGGCGCTGTGCAGGGTGAGGCGCGGCCGATTGGTATCGTATCGCCTCGAGATCGCGCCCGTGTGTGGCTACTTGGGCGTCGCGGTGGGAAAGTGGTGCTGGATCGGCCGGAGGAGAGACGGGTCGCGGAGTGCAGTCTCGATCTCGTTGCGCTCCGTAAGGATGTCCCAGAGCGGCTGCGCGACGGTGGGGAGGAGGATGAACGCATCGCGCGCGCGCGTGTTCCATTGATCGCCGATGCGCGTGTGATCATCGGGGTGGAGAGTACCGCGACACTCGGCGGCTCCACATGAGCAGGGGAAGGGTTTGGTGAGGTTGAGGGTGCCGTAGTCGTCGGTCAGCTCTTCGCCGGCCTGGATGTCGCGGACGGCGATCTCGAAGTCGTAGCCGACAGAGAGGCAGTTCGCGGCGCAGGAGTGGTTGAAGAAGCGGGCATTGTCCCAGCAGAGGATGTGGTCGCCGCGCCTGTCCACGTAGGCGTACGTATCGAGGAGCTCGCGCGCGTAGGCGGGAAGCCCGGCGATGGCGTCAGTGGTGAACCGCTGGTCGAGCGCGTCGAGCGCCCAGATGATGGTGCCGCGTGGAATGAGGCGGGTGGCGAAGACGCCCCAGCCCATCGACGGGCTGACGAAGCGAAGCTCTGTATCGGGATGGACCATCGGTCAGGATTCAGGAGACGATTGTGGCGGCGCGGTGAAGAATACCGCCATGTCAGCCGAAGACGTTACCCATTGGGCGCGCAGCAGTGAACTTACAGACATGACAAATACCGGTCGGCTCGCGACCCCGCTCACGGCCAGATCCGCCCGCATTGGAGTCCTCTTCGGAGCGGTGTACGGACTCGCTGCCCGGATCGCCGTGTCCAACGAACGGTTGGTGGACACGTTCCAAGTGACAACGGTCGGGTTCCTGTTCGTCGTTCCCTTGGCGATGGGCTTCCTTGCCGTCCGTCCGATCGCTCAGCCATCGCTTGTCACCAGGCTCACCGCGCCGTGGGCTGCCGCTCGCTGCAATCAAGGCGTGTATGGGCGTAACGCCTGGGCCGCCATTCAGCATCGCGGTCAGGACGACACTGAGCGCGACCACCGTACGCGCCACTGACACGCTCCGCGCCACGATCGTCGGCACCAACATCTCGGGGCGGACCATCGAGGTGCCAGCGATGGGCTGCATTGCGAACATCGAGGTCCTGAACGCACGCCAGGAGCCGGTGGCACTCGGCGATGGCCGCGTCTGCGACGCGTCTGCGACCTGATACTCTACACGCTGAAAGCCATGGCGCCCTTCGCAACCTGGCGCGACAGCCTTGTCGTCGTCATCCGTGCCGCACTGGGAGAGTACCGCGTGCGCGGCGGGCTGCCGTCCGAAAGCGAAGGCATTGTCTACAGCGACCTCACGTTCGTGACGATAGCGCCATGAGCCGCTAACGCATCGGCTCACTCAGCAGCCATCCGACTGCAGCACCAGTGAGCGCGCCACTCACGACACCGAGCAGCGCGGCGCC
Source organism: Gemmatimonadales bacterium (assembly GCA_038233745.1). Taxonomy (GTDB): domain Bacteria; phylum Gemmatimonadota; class Gemmatimonadetes; order Gemmatimonadales; family Gemmatimonadaceae; genus AG11. Next base: position 3,311 of record JBBSVF010000241.1, on the reverse strand, counting down.
TCTCACGCGCCGCCGCGCCGGCCGACGATCTGATGACTGCCGCTGCCAAGCGCACGCACCGCCTCCTGCGCGACGATCGCATCGCGCACCGCCGGCGCCCGGTCGAGCAGTTCCTGGAACTGCTGCCGATGCAGCGTCAGGAACGTGCACGGACTCAGCGTGTGGATCGTCGCTGACCGCGGTGTGTTCCGCAGCAGCGCCAGCTCGCCGAAGTTGTCGCCGTCCGCGAGACGGCCGACGGAAACCACTTCGCCCACGAGGTCGCGCTTGCGGACATCCACGCGCCCGTGCGCGATGACGTAGAACTTGTCGCCCGCATCTCCCTGGACGACGACATCACGATCCGTCGCCACGCTCTCGGTAACGAACTGGCCGGCGAGCGCGGTGAGCATCTCGTCGTCGAGCATGGAGAGAATCGAGAACTGCCGCAGGCGCTCCGGCGTGATCTCGGCGCGCGCACCATCGGTGCTCGTGTAGATGCCGTCCTGCTTCCGCCAGAGCGACGCGTAGTCTCCGCCATGCGCGAGCAACTCGGCATGCGTACCACTCTCGGCGAGCCGGCCATGGTTCATGACGAACACTCGGTCGCAGCGGACGGTACTCGCAAGCCGATGCGTCACGGCGACGACCGTGCGCGCGCGCGCGAGGCGCTCGAGCGTCGCGTTGATCGCCGCCTCGGTGCCCGGGTCGAGGCTCGCGAGGGCTTCGTCGAGAAAGAGGATGCGCGGATTCCGCACAAGCGCGCGCGCAATGGCGAGACGCTGCTTCTGTCCACCGGAAAGCATCGAGCCGCGCTCGCCGACCGGCGAATCGTACCCGCGCGGCATCCGCATGATGATCTCGTGCATCTCGGCTTGTCGGCACGCGGCTTCGACGTCGGCGTCGGTGGCATCGAGTCGGCCGAGTCGCACGTTCTCGCGGATGGTGGTGTCCCAGAGGAAGGAGTCCTGGAAGACCACGGCGCTCTGTGCGACGAACGACTTCCTGCTCACCTCACGCAGATCATGCCCATCAATCTCTACAGTGCCCGACGTCGGATCGAATGTGCGCATGATGGCATTGAGCACCGTGCTCTTTCCGGAGCCTGATGGGCCGACGAGCGCGACTGATTCGCCGCAGCGGATCGTGAGTGAGACGTCGTCGAGGATGCGCCGCGACGGCTGCGGCTCGAAGACCGCGTTGCGGAGACGAATCTCGTGCTCGAATGGTGGAAGGTTGGTCGCGTTCGGGCTATCAGGCACGTCGGTGCTTGCGTCGAGCACCGCTTCGATGCGCACGAGGCCGGCGGCGGAGTTGATGAGGACCGTCGAGTACTGCGCGAGGTAGAGCAGCGCATACGAGAGCGACGTGAACACCGAGTAGAACGCCGCGAGCGATCCGATGGAGATCTGGCCCTTGAACGCCATCGATGCGCCGACGCCGAGGACGAGGATCTGGAGCAGCAGGATGCCGATGCCCGCGGACCGTTCGAGCGCGGAACCGTAGAATGCGCTGCGGCGTGCGGTCATCGTGAGCGTGCTCACCTTGCCGGCGAAACGTTCGCTCATGCTGCGCTCGAGGCCATATGCTCTCACCACGTGGCGACCAGCCGTCGCTTCGTCGACCGACGAGAGTAGCGCCGCCTCCCTCACCTTGCGTTCGTCGGCGGCCTGGCCCGCACGCGGCGCGAAGAAGCGTGGGCCGAGGAGCACCATCGGCCAGAGGAGCTGGGCGAGGATCGCGAGGCGCCAGTCCACGGTGAAGAGGACGACCGTGTAGCCGATGACGTCGAGCGCCGGCTTCCATCCCCACGGGATCCAGGACTGGAGCGTCTGCTCGACGCCGGCGAGGTCGGTGGAGTAGCGCGCCGAGATCTCGCCGCTGGAGTGGCGCTGGAAGAAGGCTGGCGAGAGCGTTTGCAGATGGTCGAAGAGGCGCTGGCGGATGTCGCCGAGTACGCCGCTGGAGAGGCGGGCGTAGATCCAGTCGCTCGTCATGCCGGCCGCAGTGGCGACGATGGTCGCGATGCCAAGTGCGACGAGGATGTGGACGAGGACGGTGCCGTTGCGCGGGGTGATGGCGTCGTCGATGAGGCGGCGGAAGGCCATCGGGACGAAGGCGTTGAACGCCATCTCGACGAGCAGGCATGCGCCGACTGCGGTGACGGCGAGGCGGTGGCCGCGGAACCAGCGGGTGAGGCGGACGACGTATGTGAGCGGACTCACCAATTTCCTCCTAGTGGGTCGGTTGTCATGCGCGTAGGTATTGCTCCGGCGGGCGCCACCCTCGCCTGATCCGGCGGCGAGTGCAGGCGCCGGAGCCACCCACTCGATGGCGTCGGATACGTGCTCGATCTCGGCGCTGCTGACGGCGACCGCCCCACTCAAATGGCGTCGGCTCCCGGTTCCAACTGCGCGCCACCGCCTCCAGCCACTCGATGATCTCGCCTGAACTGCTCGGATGCGTGCCCGAGAGCGCCCGCCGCGTCAAAATCCGCTGGATCGACTCCGTTAAGTTCAACCAGCTTCCACCGACCGGCGTGAAGAGCACCATCACCCCATGGCGCATCAGCCAGCACAGCATTCCCGCATTATGATGTCCCGCTAAGTTGTCCCAGATCAGCAGCATCCGCAACGGTGGCAAATCCTCCAACAGCGTGAAGCGCTGCGAAAGACCTGTTTGCCAGCATTCCCACTCCGAGCGCCGCTCCTCTTGCGTCCGCTCAATGGGACGCTGCTCGCTCGAGCGTTCGGGCAGTGCCGCCAGGATTTGCTCGACCTCCTGCTGAATCCAAGGATGGAGCACCGGGTTGGTCACGCTTTCCACGCCACGCACTCGCACGCACGCCCATATGGCGGGGCAGACCTGTGGCCGGATGGAAGAGCGTCAGCATCTTGGCTGTGCCACCACGAAGGTATTCGTGCGGCACCCGCACCGGTTTGCCCTCGGACGCCCAGTGCGAGCCAGCGTGAGGGACCGCTTGGTACGGTCCTGCCTCATCTTCGCTCCATAGCGCCAATCCGCTGGCTTCGGCTTCTCGATAGGCGCGGCGGATCAACGCCTCTTTTCGCCTCCGCATCTGGGTCCGACACCTCCACCACCCCACTCTTGCGCCGACGCAGCACCCGGCCGGTGTGGCACCATGTCCGATCCGCCTGGCGTTGGGCGAGCCCAGCGCCATAGGTGTAGCCCGCCGCGTGCAGCACCTGTAAGATCGTGTAGGTGCTCACCTTCGGCAGACCATCCGGCGCCCGGCGCAGTGCCCGCTGCAACGTGCTCTTCGACCAAGTGGCGGTGCCGTCCTGCTCGCGATCCGGCCTGCGGGCGAACTC
>JBBSVF010000240.1:0-5026 GCA_038233745.1 Gemmatimonadales bacterium | reverse complement strand
GGCCGCAGCCGGATGGAACCGGCCGTGATGAGCGCCTCGCGCAACGGCATGCCCTCCTTCTCGCGTGCCCACTTCGCAAAGTCGATCAGCAGGATCGCATTCTTCGCCACGATGCCCATCAGCAGGATGACGCCGATGAGCGACATGATGTTGATCGTGTACCCGGTGAGCGCGAGCGCGAGCAGCACGCCGATCAGCGAGAGCGGCAGCGACATCAGGATGGCCATCGGGTCCAGGAAGCTCCCGAACTGCACCACCAGGATGAGATACATCAGCAGCACCGCCACCCCCAGCGCAAAGAAGATCTGGCCGAACACCTCGCCCTGCTGCTGCGCGTCGCCGCCGAGCGTGAGACGGACGCCCGGGGGCAGAGTGAGCTTCGTGAGCTTCGCGTTGGCCTCCGCCGTCACGTCTCCGGCGGGCCGCCCGGAGGTGTTGGCCTGCACACTCACCACGAGATCGCGATCGAGATGGTCGATGATCGCCGGCCCTGTGCCTGCGGAGACGGTTGCGACCTGCCCGAGCGGCATGGTAGTGGGAACGCCACCGGGACCGGCGATCACGAGCGGAAGCTGACGCAGGTCCTCAGCGTTCCGCCGCGATTCCGGCGCCAGTCGCACCTGCACATTCCGCATCTCACCAGACGGATCCTCCCAATCGCCAGCGTCGATCCCCGCGAAGGCCGGACGTAGCGCCTGCGCCACCTGACCCACGGTGACGCCGAGCGCACCGGCCACGCCGCGATTGAGATCCACGTCGAGCTCGGGCTTCTGGCCCTTGGTGGACAGTCCGATATCCACCGCACCCTTGATCCCCTGCACCACGGTCATCACCTGATCGGCGGCCTGATTGAGCGACGCGAGATCGCTGCCGCGCAACTGGAACTGCAACTGCTTCCGCCCACCGCCAAAGCCGGAGGTGAACACCGACAGCGTTACCCCTGCCACATTCTTGATCTCCGAACGCAGCACTCCTGCGAATTGCTCAGCGCTGACACTGCGCTCGTTCTTGGGCACGAGACGCACGTAGATGTTGCCTTCGTCCACGGTGCCCGAGGCGCCACCGCCGAGCGTCGTGTACGTGTACTGCACGATCCCCTGGTGCGCGCGCGTGATGCGCGCCGCCTCCTGCGCCTTGAGGCGCGTGTACGTCATGTTGGAACCCGGCGGCGTCTCGATGGCGATCACGAACTCCGAACGATCATCCTCCGGGAAGAACCCGGTGCCCACCGTGCGCGCGCTCAATCCTGCCTTGGTCACGAGCTTCGGCAGGGCCACGAACAGCACGATGCCCAATAGCGCCACACCCACGCGAGCGATGCCGTGAATGCGCTTGTTCACCAGCCCCGCCACCAGCACCGCGAGCCCCACGAACGCCGCGAGCAAACCGGGAATGCCGCCGCTGAACAGCGTGAACGACGCGAAAAATGTCCCCAGCGCCAGAGCGATCATCGCGAGCCGGTGATCCAGCGCCCACGCAATCACGAGCTTGTAGTTCTCGGCCTGCCGATTGAACCAGTTGTTGAAGGTATCCAGCTTCCGCGTGATCCACGGCTTCTTGTCCTCCGGCACATGCGGGTCGGCCCAGTACGCCGAGAGCATCGGATCGAGGGAGAAGCTCACGAACAGCGACACGAGCACAGAACACGCAATCGTGAGTGCGAAGGGCTTGAACCACTGCCCGCCCAGCCCCGGCATGAAGCCGATGGGGAAGAACACCGCGAGAATCGAGAAGGTGGTAGCCGCCACCGCGAGCCCGATTTCATCGGTGCCTTCGTGCGCGGCGGTCATGTGATCCTTCCCCATCTCCACATGGCGCACGATGTTCTCGCGCACCACGATGGCATCATCGATCAGGATGCCGATCGCCAGCGATAATCCCAAGAGTGACATGGTCTCCAGCCGGAAGCCCATCGCCCACACGGCAATGAAGCTCGCCAGCACCGACACCGGCAGCGCAAGGCCGGTAATCACGGTAGAGCGCCACGAATTCAGGAAGAGGAACACCACCAGCACGGTGAGCACAGCACCCTCGATCAGCGCTTCCTCCACGTTGCGAACCGCGGCGGTGACTCGCTTGCCGGCATCCTTCACCACCTTCAGTGTGGTGCCCTTGCCCAGCGTGGGCAGCAACTGCGACACGCGCTCCTGCACCTTGGCACTCACGTCGGTGGTGCTGTAGCCCTTCGACTTCTTGATGTCGATACCGACGGCTTCCTGATCGTTGAATAGTGCCAGCGTGCGCGGCTCCTCGGTGCCATCGCGAATGTCCGCAATGTCACCCAATCGCGTGAGCGCACCATTGCGCTCGGCCACCACGAGCTGTGCGAACTCCTGCACGTTCTCCAATCGGCCCTTCAGGCGGATGGAGCGCTCATCCAGATCGCCGATTACCCGGCCCACCGGGGCGGCCAGGTTCTGCAGCTGCAGCGCCTGCACCACCTGCCCCACACTCACTCCCGCCGCCTGCATCTGCGAGGGCTTCAGTTCCACCGTGAGCTCCCGCTCCACCTTGCCACTCACCGCCACCTCGGCCACACCGGGGATCGAGCGTAGCTCGCGGGTGATGGTGGGATCGGCGAGACGGCTCAGCTCGGACTGCGAGAGCACGCTCGACGTGAGCGCCAGCGACACGATCGGCTGATCCGTGTCGTTCATCTTCCTGACGATCGGCTCCTTCATCTCCGGCGGCAAATCGCCGCGCTTGGCCGAGATGGCGTCGCGCAGCTCCTGCGTGGCCTCGGACAGATCCTTCCCGAAGTTGAACTCCACCAGAATGAAGCCGTAGCCGTCGTAGGCCTTGCCCTGTACCTGCTTCACACCGCTGATCGACGCGATCTGCTCCTCGATGGGATCGAGAATCTCGCTTGCCACACCATCGGGCGACGCGCCAGGATATGGAATGCCGATGGAGACGAAGGGCGGCGCGATGTCGGGAAACTCGTCGGTCTTCAGCTTGAAGAGTGCGAACAGGCCGAACACCGCCAGCGCCAGCATCGTCACGACCGTGATGAGCGGCCGCTTGATTGCGAAATCCGAGATGAACATGCCTTATCTCCTCGTGTCACGCGGCGCGGAGACCTTCACCGGAGTTCCCGGCGAGATGCCCCGTGCCGCACCCAGCAGCACTGTGTCGCCCGGCGACACTCCGCCGGTGATTTCCACTGTCTCGGCCGCCGCATCGCGGATGCCGAGTGTCACATCGATCTTCTCGATCCGTCCATTGCGCAGGCGAACGACGTTGGGGCGCAGGCCCCGCTCATCCACCGCAGACTGCTGAATCATCGACGCCTGACGTGACTCGGTGGACACCCGTCCCTCTGCGAACAATCCGCCCACCAGAGTGTTCCCGGCATTCGGTATGGCTGCGGTGATCCGCACCTGACCGGTGGCCGGATCCGCCGTGGGATTCACCCGCGTGATGCGGCCGGTAAAGGCGCGATTCTCATAGCCGTTCACCTTGAACTCCACCGGCATGCCCACACGCACCTGGCTCAACTGGTTGGCCGCAACCGAGGCTTCCAGTTGCATGCTGCCGGGGTCCACCACGGTGTACAACGCGGTGCCGGGAGTCACGACGTCGCCGGCATTCACCTGTCGCTGCGACACCACGCCGGCAAAGGGCGACTGCACGCTCGCCTTGTCGAGCTGCTTCTGCACATTCGCGAGCTGGGCGCGCGTCGTGGCGAGCTGCGTTGCCGCCGCCTGCGTCTGATTCCTTGATGTTTCAACCATCCGCTCGGCGATCGCTCCCGCCTTGAGTAGTGTTTGATTCCGATCGAGATCGCGCCGGGCGATCTCGTATGAACTCTGCGCGGTGGCCACAGCGGAGCGCGCCGAGAGCGCCTGGTCGCGGAGGACGGCGGCGTCGATCTGGGCGAGCGGCTGTCCGGCGCGCACCGCCTGGCCCGCCTCGGCGAAGGTCTGGAGTACCGCACCGCTCATTTCCGAGCGGAGGGTGGCACTGTGCTGCGGCGCGAGTGATCCCGAGATGGATGGGCCCGTGCGGACCTGCTCCATGCGGATCACCGCCACGTTCTCGGGGCCCACCAGCATCGTCTCCACCTTCGTGGGTCCCGCGTCTGCCTTTTTCGAGCAGGCGGTGCCGACAACGAGTATGGATGCGAGTGTGAGCAGCGCAGCGCCGCGGACTGCGCGGTGCCAGACAGAACTGTCGATCATGGTGTGGTGCTCCCGAATTGGCCCGCGGGGCCGGCGGCGGTGGAAGTAGCGCGCTGCTGCTGAGTGGCCTGCTGTTGCTGCTGCACTGACTGGGTGGTGGCGCGCTGCGCGGCGGCACCCAGTAGGGCGGTGTTGATCGGGAGGTCGCGCAGGAGGGCGACGCGGGCGCGAGCCACTGCGAGATCGCGCGCCGACTGCGCCTGGTTCGCGACGGAAGACTCGAGCAGCAGACGCGACTGCGTGAGATCGGTCTGTGTGGAGAGACCTTCGCGATACCGGAGCTGATCGATCGAGTACGCGCGGCGCGCCTGCTGCGATGTTCCGCGGCTGGCGGCAAAGGCAGCTTCGGCCGCGTTGAGCTGGTTGAGCGCCACACGCGTGTCCAGCGAGGCCAGCTCGCGAGTCTGCTGCAATCGCGCGCGCGCTTCATCAAGATTTGCCTGCGCCACTTCCACCTGACCCGTCACGCGACCGCCAGTGAAGATGGCGAAGTTCATGGTGCCGCCGATCGTCCAGTTCTGGCTGTACTGGTTGAGCGATGGCAGGAGGGTGTTGGGAAAGAACAGCCGCTGATAACCGGACGTGAGCGCCAGCGATGGCAGCCGGTCCGATCGCGCCACGCGGAGCAGGCCTTCCTGCGCTCGCACCGCTTCCTCGCTCTCGCGCACCGGTGCGCGATCACCGGTCGTCGTGTCGGGAATGGCGGTGGCGAGCAGGGAGTCGGATATGTCACCCGATGCCCCCGTCGACGAGGCATTCGCCGCGATCACGCGCGTAACCGTGGCCGGCTCGTCGATGGGTGTGGTGAGATCGAGCGGCTCGTCCAGTGGAATGTTCAGCAGCTG
>JBBSVF010000239.1:0-5044 GCA_038233745.1 Gemmatimonadales bacterium | reverse complement strand
CGGCGCCAATGCGCGACCGGGCGTCGACTGCGCCAGCGCATCAGGCGTCCGTCGGCGAGAAATGAACGTTGAGTACTCCACATCGCCTCGCATCACCTACCTGTTCAGACCTTCCCTAGCGTTCCACGGCCTCCAGCCGACGTTCCGCCATCGCGATGGGAATCACCGTGGCTGCCACACACAGCGCGGCAGCCAGCCCGAACCCGATGATCATCTCCGTTGGCTCCATGGGCGTATTGTAGAAGCGCGACGAGAGGTACGCGTACACCGGCCGCGCCTCCAGCATGATCACCGCGCTGATCAGCCCCACCGACGCCATCATGTAGAGCAGCCCGCCGAACGAGGTGGGAATCTGCGCCGCATTCTCGGTCTCGAACTGCGGAAACAGCGTGCCGAAGCCGAGCGCCAAGCCGCACAGCGCAAGCGTCATCAGCGTGATCGTCATCACGCTCACCGCGAACATGAAGTCGCTCACCTGCAACAGGGCGTTCGTGACACCCACGATGCCGAGCGCCAGCACGAGCAGTGGCAGCGTACCCACCCAGAACTTGGCCCACAGCAGATCGCGAATGGGCATGGGGCTGGAGCGCAGCAGCCAGAGTGTGCGCCCTTCCAGCGAGACACTCGGGAAGATGAAACGCGCAGCGATGGAGGCCAGCACGAAACCGGCGAGCACGAGATTCAGGAATGGGACAACGTTCACCAGGAAGAAGGTGATGCCCTCGCCACGCAGCGGCAGGTACTTGATGTTGAACACGTACACCACCACCAGCACGGCCAGCAGGATGAGCTGCGACCATTGCGTAGTGTCGCGGAAGAACAACCGCAGTTCCTTCAGCAGCAGTTCGCGCCGCAGAATTCCGAAGGGCGAGAGCATCCGGCTCCCGAGTCTGCGCGAGGCCGTGCTCCGCACCCATCGCTGAGCGCTTTCCTGTGCTCGGCTGTACCCGTCCATGTACAACGATCGGTGTAACAGCGCGCCCAGCACGAAGGCCGCGGCAGCAGTGCTCCAGAGCAGGTACACGGCGAGCGGATCCGGCCGGAAGTTGAGCCAGCCCAGAATGGCGCGCTGCACCCATTCGCTGGGCAGGAAGGGCGACGTGGGTGTCCGCAGCACCGTCACGAAGTCCACGAGCGAGCGGAATCCTTCCGGGCGCGCGAGTCGCTCGGGTCGCACGATGCGGAACAGGAGCACCACGCCACCCGCAGCGAGCACCGCGATCACACTGAGGATGTCACGGGTACGCCTCGCGGGAAAGATGTTCACCAGCAGCAGCGTTACCGCGCTGCCGATCACCGCCGGGATGATGAGGAAGGGAATGAAGACCGCCACCACGAGTGGGCCGAAGAGCCAGCCGCCGTGATATGCGAAGCCGAAGGCCGTGAACATCGGGATCGCCATGATCACCACCATCCAGCTGGACGCCACGCACGTCTCCAGCAGCTTGGCGCCATAGAGCTTCAGCCAGTCGACCGGTGCCGCCACGAGCAGATCGAGATCGCGCGCCAGGAAGAAGCTGGAGAGTGCGGTGATGATGTTCGAGAGCAGCAGGATCGAGAAGAAACCGATCAGGATGATGCCGAGCAGCTTCCCCGCCAGGAATGGACCCAGGTCCGGTACGCCGCGGAAGTACACCAGCAACCGGTAGAGCACGGCGTAGATGAAGCCCCAGAACAGCAGTCCGACAATACCGAGCAGGGTGAAACGCGCACCGCGCCCACGCTCGCCGGTCAGTGTGCGCGCGCGTGCCGTGAGCCACTTGGGCAACAGCAGCCAGCGCAGCGATGGGTCGGGGCGTTGCTCAACCGCCGCGCCCTCCTCAGACATTCAATACCTCCACCAGCTCCCGCGCGGCATTCTCGCCGGTGAGGCGGAGAAAGATCTGCTCCAGTCCCTTGTCGTCGGCATGTGCCGTGGCGCGCAGCTCCCCCATTGTGCCGCAGGCGCGGATGGTGCCCTTCGCGATGATGGCCACGCGGTCACACAGCGTCTCTGCCACCTCGAGTGTGTGCGTGCTCATCATGATCGTGTGTCCGCGGCGCGTGTACTCGCGGAACAGGTCCTTGAGGATGCGCGCCGCCTTGGGGTCGAGCCCCACCATCGGCTCGTCCACCACGATCACGTCGGGGCGATGGACGAACGCACTCGAGATGATCAGCTTCTGGCGCATGCCGTGGCTGTAGCTCTCCACGAGTTCGTCACGCCATTCCTCCAGGTCGAACAACGCCATCAGCTCGCGGGCACGATGCTCGATGTCCTCACCCTCCTGGCCGTAGAGCCCCGCCACGAATCGGAGAAACTCCGCCCCGGTGAGCTTCTCGTAGATGAACGGCCGGTCGGGTATGAAGCCCATCCGCATTTTCGCTCCGATCGGGTCCTTCGCGGTATCGATGCCGGCAATCGAGATCGCGCCTCCGGTGGGCTTCAGGATTCCCGCGATCATGCGCAGCGTCGTCGTCTTTCCCGCACCATTGGGCCCCAGAAAACCGAACAGCTCGCCCGCGGGAACCTCAAGGTCGATCGCGTCCACCGCCGTGAAGGAGCCGTACCGCTTCGTGAGCTTGCGAAGACTGATCATGTGGTGCCGGTGGAAGTGAGGCCTCAGCGCGAGGAGAGCACGTCGATCCGCAGGTTGCCCATCAATCGCAGGAGCGCCGCCTGCTTGCCCAGCCCTCCCACCACGAATCGCAGGTGCGAGGCATCCGCAGGGAACTGATTGAAGGTGGGATCCACCGGCAGCCACAGGTTCAGGAAGATCTCCGGCCAGGCGTGGTAGTAGAACTTTCCGTCCACCAGGGCGAGCCCCGATGCCACGCGCGCCGGAATCCCCGCCGCACGTGCGAGCGCCACATACAACTGCGTGAGTTCATTGCAGTCGCCCGACCGTGAATGCAGCGTCGTCAGCGCGCTCGGCACACCCACCGTGATGGCCTGATGCACGGAATCGTGAACCCAGCGGTTGATACGCTCCGCAACCACGCGAGGATCGATCTCCGTTCCCGAAAGGCGGCGCGCGAGCCGGACAATCTCGGGATTCGCACTCTCCACCAGCGGTTCCGCATCAAGGAACACCCCCATTACCGTACTGCGTGCGCCGTTGGGCAGTCGATACCCGCTCGTCATCGCTGCCAGCCCTTCCCGGTCGATGGTAAGCGTGTCGCCGCGCAGGTGCTGCCGATAGCCCTTCACATCGAAGTCCGAAAGATCGGCGCCGCTCAGCCGCACCTTCAGCTGCGCGAGATTCCGCTTCAGCGTCTTGTTGGCAGCGATGGCGGTGGTCTCCAGGATATCCCGGTCCGCTGCCACCGCCACGGCTCCACCACTCGCCTCGGCGCGCCAGTTCTCATAGGCCACCTCGTACGGCCGGCGTTCCAGGGTGAGTCCGAGCATCTGGTCGGAACGAATCACGCGTCCCTGTTCATCCACCCATCCGGTGAAGCCATTCGTTGGACCGCTCGCGTGGTCCCGCGCCGTCGCCAGCCGCCAGCCGCGCACGGTGTCCGGAAGCGCCGACACCCAGCGGCGCGTGGCAGGATTGAAGATGCTGCTGTCGTTGAGGACGAACACACTCTCCGCCTCCACCCGCACCCGCGTGTCCCGCGGTGACATGCTGGACGGATCGAAGATGGGGAGTGTGTAGGACTTCCCCACCTTCGGCCGCTCACCGAGCGCCACGGCCAGCGGAACGAGCGTGGGTAGCAGAATCGGCCCCGACAGCCGGATGCGCTGCGTGTCCGCCGGTTGGCCGGCCTGCGTCTTCACCACCAGCAGCAGCAGGGAATCGCCCACGACGGTGCCCGATGCGTTCACCGGGGTGAGCGCGGCGTCCACATCCAGCGTGAAATGCAGCACTCGCAGCGCCCGGGACATTGTCACGTCCGTGCGCGCACTCGCGCGGTGCGCCTCCCCACCCACCGGTAGATCGGCCACGAGATAATCCTGCACCGTGATCTCGCGGCCCACAGTGTCGATCGTGCTCGACGCGAAGCCGATCTGGCGACCGTGCTGCAACACAGCGTAGAAGCTGGCGCCCGGCGTCACTCGCAGGCCGGCCTCCGCGAGCTGTTCCGTATTCGGGCGAAACAACTGCCGCCAGGTGAGCATGCCCAGCCCGGCCAGCCACGCGAGCAGCACCGCGGCGGCCACCCAGCCTCTCGCACCGCGGCGCGTGTTCACGAACTATCTCCGCTGTGCGTCGCGCATGCGGCGGTACGCCACGGCCGCCTCGGTCGGACGCCCGAGCCGGTCCAGGATGATTCCGATGCCCTTCAGCGCACGGACGCTATCCGGCTCGAGTGCCACCGAGGCCTCGTACGACGTCAGCGCCGACACCAGTTCGTCGATGTGGTTGTACGCATCGCCCAGGTGATAGTGCGCATCCGCGCGCTGCGAGTCGATGGCTACTGCGGCGCGCAGCGGTTCGATCGCCTCGCGCCAGCGCGCCCGCTTGCAGAACAACGACCCGAGCTGCAGCTGCACGTCGGCATTCCGGTCATCAATCCGGGCGGCCTTGCGCAGGTCGTCTTCCGCCTGATCGTAACGCCCGCGTACGCCGAGCAGGGCGGCGCGAGCCGATAGCAAGGTCACGTCGTCCGGTGCACGCTCCAGCGCACGATTGAGCTCAGTGAGCCCGCCCTCGAGATCGCCACGACGCTCGAGGAGCGTCGCGAGCGCTACGCGCACTCGCACGTTGTCCGGCTCCGCACCCACCGCGTTGCGCAGCAGTGCGGTCGCGGCGCTCATCTCACCGCGTTCGATCAGCACGGTGGCCTGCGCTGCCGGGTCGGGACGCGCAGGAGTCTTCGGCGCCTCGGGGGCGTCGACGATGGTGGCCGGATCGGAGAGGGGCAGTTCTGGGTCAGCTTGGGACATGCGTTGGATACGTCTCCTGCGTCAGTTCGGGTCAGGCGAGCGCGAGAGTCGTCTCGCCGTTGATCCATTCCAGATACTTCGCGTTCCCGCTCTCTACTGACAGGGCCAGCAGTTCGGGCACCTTGTACGGATGCAATTCGTCGAAGGCGATCTGCAGCGTCTCCAGTCGCG
>JBBSVF010000238.1:0-5052 GCA_038233745.1 Gemmatimonadales bacterium | reverse complement strand
GCTCCTCTCCAACTACGGGGCCTCGCGCCTCACCACGGCCACCCTGGTGAACAACCGGGTGACGATGGTGGCGGATTCGGGCGCCTCGTACGAGACCTTCGAATCGGACGCCGCGCAACCGCAGCTGATCGGCGCGCGCACGAATCGCGTGGGGGTGCGCACCGTGTACACCTACGGCGCCGGTTCGACGATCGCGTCGTCCACAACGCCGATGGAGGACGGGCGCACGCACCAGATCACGATCACCGATGCCCGCACTCGGGGCCTGGTCACCGGGTCCGGCCTCGGCGTCTCCGTGTCACTGGACTCGGCCTGCACCCTCTACGATGGCCCGCGCACGGACGTGGCGGATGTGTCACGCTTCTGGGAGACCTCCTACGGCCAGCCGTGGCGGGTGCGCGACGCGGCGGGCGGCGAGACGGTCGTCACCTACGACAGCGAGTGGCCGGGGATCCCGGTGGAGACGCGCGACGCGGCCCGGATGCGCACCACGTCGGCGCTCCGGCGCGATGGCACGGGACTCACCAGCAGCACGACGCGCCATAATCCCTATGGCGACGGGCGGAATGCGACAACGTCGTACCACTGGAATGCGCAATGGCGCGTGCTCACTCAGGTCATCGCGCCGAGCGGCCGGGTGGATTCGATCGGGTACGACGGGCTGGGGCGTCGCGTGTACGAGCAGCCGGGGTCGGACGCGTCGCGTCGCGTGAACTACGCCATCAACGCCGCGGGACAGACGCAACAGCTCACAGAGCCTGGGGCTGCAGCCTCCACCACCTTCGGGTACGACGCCACGTTCGGAAACCTGTCCACCGTCACCACACCGACCGGGTTCGCGACCACGCATGCGCTCGACGCCCTGGGCCGCATCTGGAGGACGACGATCCCGATCGATGCCGGGCACAGCTCGGATGTGACGCACGTCTACGACTCCTCGGGCCGCGACACACTGACCGTCACGCACGGCCCGGCGATGCTCGGTGGCTACCTGGCGGACAGCGTCGTCGTGGCGTCCACCTACGATGATGAGCATCGGATCGTCCAGGTGACGCGCCGCTTCAATGGCCCCTCTGGCTACACGTGGCTTTTCACGAATTACCGCTACAATGCGCTCGGCGCGCTTACCGCCGAGATCAATACCGACAGCGATTCCATTCTCTATCAGCGCGATCTGGCTGGTAACGTCCTTGCCCGGAATAACCGGCGCCAGCTGGTAACCAGTACCACGTACGACGCACTGAACCGCCCGCGGCTGACCGTGCAGGCCGGCGTCCAGTATGCGCCGGCGCCCTGCGTCAATCCCTGGACGGGGTGTGCGTACGACATGCCCACCCGGCGTAAGGCGGGCATCACGCTGGCACCGGACAGCGCGCTCTTCGGCTACGATCTGGCCGGTCGCCTGACGTCCGCGCGGAACCGATCCGCCCGGATCGCGCGGGCATACACTCCCGGGGGCACGTTGGCGTGGGAGGAGCAACGAATTCGGACGGCTCTTTCACTCGCGCCCTCGCCGGGCGACCAGGACGATGAGGTGGCGCCGACTCCCGCGTTCCCCGCGGACTGGTACGGCGGCGGCTCGCAGCAGCGCGCTACCGGCGGGACCGGGAAGCAAGCGGCGACGACGGGAAAGGTGGACGGGCCCGGCGCTCTCCGCCCCTCGATCGAATCGGCCCTCCGTGTGGGGCATGACGCGGACTTCGAGGCGCATGTCTATCGCCTGCAGTATCACTACGACCTCGACGGACGCCGCGATCAGTTGATTATGCCCAGCGCGCTCGCCCCATGCCCCGCCAGCCCATGCAGCGGCGGGCAGGGCTATGGCTATAACGCGCTCACCGGCACGCTGGATACCGTGACCGATGCCTACACCCGCATCCATACCCTCGCCTACGATCTGAACGGCCGGCTGACGACGAGTCAGTCCCCGGGCTGGTCGGTCACGCGCGCGTACGACGACGCCAATCGCCTGACGACGTACAACGATGCCACGCTCTCGTACGACGCCATGCACCGGGTGACCTATGCCAGCGACGGGGCGACCGGCGCCCGGAACTATTACGATGGCCTCGGACACCTCCGCTACGCGGAGAACGAGACGGTCGACGCCAGCGTGGAGCAGTTCGGGTACGATGGCCTCGGCAATCGCGTCTCGTCCCAGACCGTGACGTCATCGACAAGCCCGTATCTGGACAACGGGTTTCGCTACTACCTGACTCAGCCCGATGGGCGTGTGAACCAGAAATATTCCGATCCGGCGAACTGGACCAACTTCCGGCACCAGCAGCTCTTCGACTACGACGCGGCCGGGAATGCGGTGCATGATACCGAGCTCCAGTTCTCGTCCAGCGGTACCCGCTTCTTCGAGACGGCCAGCTACTTCGACGCCGCCGACCGCATGCGGATCTACAGCCGGCACGTGAGCGCCACCGATTTCCAGGACTACGGGCCGGGCAGCCAGCATGCGGTGTTCGAGGAGTATGCGTACGACGCCCTCGGGCGCCGCGTCGCCGTCCGCTCGCGCCGGGACTATCTGTGCTCGGTGAGCAATGACTCTGCCTGCGACAGTTTCGTGAAGCGATATGTCTGGGACGGGGACCAGATGCTGCACGAGATCCGGGCCCCAGGGAGCGATTCCACCGCGCGCTACCAGATGGACAGCGATGCGCTGGTGGTGACCTACACCCATATCATGGGCATCGATGCGCCGGCGGCGGTGATGCTCGGAAACAGTTCGATGATCGTGCCGCACCTGAACTGGCGGGGGGTGATCGACAGCGCGAACGCGGTGGTGGGCGCGCTGCCGAAGGTCGCGTGGCCCGGGGCGTCGCAGACGCTGGATCAGGCCCCGACGCCCGGACGTCCGCATCAGCTGTGGGCCTGGTACGGCGATCTCACGAGCGGAGGCGGGGACGGGTCGGGCTTGAAGTACATGCGGAACCGGTACTATGATCCGGCGAAGGGGACGTTCACGCAGGAAGATCCCATCGGCCTCGCGGGCGGGCTGAATACCTACGGGTATGCGGGCGGGGATCCCGTCAACTTCGCGGATCCGTTTGGGCTGTGGCCCACCGGTGTGCACGATTGGTTAATAGCTCGCGCACTTGCGAAGGTTGCTGGAATTGGCGGAGTCCGAGCAGTTCAAGACGGAAGTCGAGGAGTAGATGCTTGGCGCGGTCAGTTTGGCGACAGATCGTTCCAACACTCCATGAAGAATGCCTTCGAATCGGCAAGTGGTGCACTGGAGAGGCGAAATCAATTCGTTTCATCCAAGTTGTCGGAGGCAAGATCGCTTGAAGCGGGCGGAGATCACGAGGGCGCATTGGGGGCATTCGGTGCAGCAATCCATCCGCTCATGGACAGCACGAGTCCGTGGCACACAAACACGGATGGTAGCCCCCGCAATTGGAGTATCTTCGGCTATAGCGCATACAGGCATGCTGTAGACGAAGGCAACTCCCGGCCGACTGCCGCTCAGCGGGATGCAACTGTGAAGATGATTCAGGATGCCTATACGTCGGTCTTCGGTAAACCATGACAAATTCGAAATTGCAAGGCGGGCTGTCTGTTTCGTGGATGGCGATGCTCAAGTCCTCCACCGTTTGGGTGTTGTTGGGATTCGCACTGGGTCTAAAGCCATATCTAGATCACGTCGACAATTCTGGCGTTGAGGCGGTTGTATTTCTCGTCATGGGGCTGATGTTCGGCGTGATCGGAGGATTTGCATTCAACCTTCTATTCCGGTTGCAGTTTCGACACGGCGCTTTCACGCCGCTTCAGGCGGCTCTCACAGGTGTTTCTGCGGCAAGCGTGTTCATAATCATCAACGCTGTCCAAGCTGCATTCGCGTCGGGCGAAGGCTCGAAGGGCAGCTCCGATTTGATCGCGAGTGCGGTTGTGCTGGCGCTTGGCGGAGTAGCAGGCTTATTCTCTGGGGCACTGCTCAAAACGACGCCCAAGCCAAAGTGAAGAATTGAGCGTTCGGCAAATAGCGTGAGTGAAAAGAAGCCCGGCGATCAGTGCTCGCCGGGCTTCTTTCCTTAGCTGCTGAGTGAGTCCCAGTCAGCTGGCTTTGCGTTTCGCGCGCGCGGGTGGCGTGGAGCGCCGCCGGGTATCGAGCATGGTTGCTGTCGCAGAGCGAGATGGAACGCGTGCTCGTGGAGCCGGATCTCACGACGGCCCTCGGGCTCCGCGATCGCGCCATCCTCGAGGTGCTCTACTCGACGGGGATCCGCCGCATGGAGCTCGTGGGGCTCGATCTGACGGATCTCGATACGGAGCGCGGCACGCTGCTCGTCCGCGAAGGCAAGGGGAAGAAGGACCGACTCGTGCCCATCGGGGAGCGCGCGATCCAGTGGACGCACCAGTATCTCGACCGGGTGCGCGAGCACTTGATGCGCCGCGCACTCCGCACGCCGGAGCGTCGCGCGCTCTTCCTGAATGCCCGCGGGCAGCGCATCCGGCCCACCCGGCTCACCGATCGGCTGCACCGCTATCTCGCCAGCGCCGGCATCGAGAAGCCGGGGAGTGTCCACATCTTTCGCCGCACGATGGCGACGCTGATGCATGACGGTGGTGCCGACATCCGCGATCTGCAGGAGATGCTGGGCCATGCGCAGCTCTCGACGACGGAGATCTATACGCATGTGTCGATCGAACGCCTGAAAGAAGTACACACCCGAACGCATCCGGCGCAGCTCACGCGCGCGCCTTTTCTCTTAGCTGCTGCAGTGGCTAAAGAGAAAACAGAATAGCAGCTGCTCGCACGCGTACGTGGGGCAGCAACCCAGACTGACAATGCGGTGTGCGCTGCGCGCTTGGGGCAGATCCCCCGCCCGCCCACGGCCCGCGCGATGGGGGCTCTGTCGCGCCGGGGCCCGCGGCCCAGGCGGCGGCGTGGGGGGGGGGCCGGGGCGCGGCCGGGGGGGAGGGCCGACCGGGCGCGGGGGGCAGCCCTCCGCGAGCGCGTGAGGCGCTCTCTCCGGGATCGGGCGCGCTCCGCGCGCTGACGCCCGCTCCGGGCGGGGCTGCTCACGGAACGCGCTCCGCGCG
>JBBSVF010000237.1:0-5129 GCA_038233745.1 Gemmatimonadales bacterium | reverse complement strand
GATCGACCGATCGCACGAGTGATGATGCGCGCCTGCGTGCCGGCGTGTGCAGTCGTGGGTGCAGGTGGGCGACGTCACACGCGGCCCCGAACCTGCACGCGATCGTTTCGCACTGCGAACCTCGCCCCCACACGCCTGTCATGTCGACGACATCGGAACCACCGGCTCCATCACTCACCGCCCTCCCTGCCTGGGTGTCGTTGAAGGATCATCACCGCGAGATGGCCGATGTACACCTCCGGCGCCTCTTTGCCGACGATCCCCGGCGCGGCACACGGCTCACAGCCGACGCCGCCGGCATCTATCTCGACTATTCCAAGCAGCGCGTCACGAACGAGACTATTCGATTGCTGACGGCACTGGCCGACGCCACCGGCCTGCGCGCCCGCATTGACGCCATGTTTCGCGGTGACAAGATCAACGTGACCGAGCAGCGCGCCGTGCTCCACGTCGCGCTGCGCGCACCGCGCGGCCAGGCGATCATTGTCGACGGCGAAAACGTCGTGCCGGCAGTGCACGCGGTGCTCGACCGGATGGCCGCGTTCGCCGATCAGGTCCGGTCCGGCACCTGGACGGGACACACCGGCGCTCGGATCCGGAACATCGTCAACATCGGCATTGGCGGCTCCGACCTGGGGCCAGTCATGGCGTACGAGGCTCTCCGCTTCTACAGCGATCGTGAGCTCACCTTTCGCTTTGTATCGAACGTTGATGCCACGGACTTCGTGGAAGCCACGCGCGACCTGGACGCCCGGGAAACACTGTTCATCGTCTCCTCCAAGACCTTCACGACCCTCGAGACGATGACGAACGCTCACAGTGCGCGCGAGTGGAGCCTCGCGACGCTGCACGATGAGCGCGCCGTCGCGCGCCACTTCGTCGCCGTCTCCACCAACGCGCAAGGCGTCGCCGAGTTCGGCATCGACCCGTCCAACATGTTCGAATTCTGGGACTGGGTGGGTGGCCGCTACTCCCTGGATTCAGCCATCGGGCTGTCGACCATGATCGCCATTGGCCCGGCACATTTTCGCGCGATGCTCGACGGTTTTCACGAGATGGACGAGCATTTCCGCACGGCGCCCTTTCAGCAGAACCTTCCAGTGCTGATGGGGCTCCTCGGCATCTGGAATGCGGATTTCCTGGGAGCCCGGACAGTGGCAGTGCTCCCATACGAGCAGTACCTCAAGCGCTTCCCGGCGTATCTGCAGCAGCTCACCATGGAGAGCAACGGCAAGCACGTCACGCTTCACGGCAACGCAGTGAATTACCACACCAGTCCCGTCTATTGGGGTGAACCAGGCACGAACGGCCAGCACTCATTCTATCAGCTGATTCATCAAGGCACGGACATCATTCCCTGCGATTTCATTGCCTTCGTCCATTCACTCAATGCACTTGGCCGTCATCACGACATCCTGATCGCCAATGTGCTCGCGCAGGCCGAGGCACTTGCATTTGGCAAGACCGCCGACGAGGTGCGGAAGGAAGGCACGGCCGAGGCACTCGTGCCGCATCGCGTGTTCGAGGGCAATCGTCCGTCGAGCATGCTCATGGCCGACCGCCTCACACCCGAGACACTCGGCAAGGTCGTCGCGCTGTACGAGCACAGCGTGTTCACGCAGGGCGCGATCTGGAACATCGACTCCTTCGACCAGTGGGGCGTGGAGCTCGGCAAGGCGCTGGCGCAGCGTATCATTCCCGAGCTCGAGGATGCGCACACACCGAACGTGACACACGACAGTTCCACGAGCTCACTGATCCAGCGGTATCGTGCGCGCAGGGATACACAGTGAGATTGCGGCCTGCTATTGATGGAGAGCACCGCCCGTACCACATCGAGAGTGCGTTGATGCTCGGGTGACCCGGATGGTGACCGAGAATACCCAGCGACATACGTCTCCAGATCCGCGCCACCTCACCGTCCTCCGCCTCGCCGCCCTCGGCATCGCCCTCCTCGGCCTCGTTCCCGTGGCCAACCTGCTCTCCGGCGGGCGTGAGGTAGTGTGGTGGCGCGGTGCGATGCTCGTCTGGAGCGCGTACGGCGGACTGCTCGTCGCCCTGCTCTGGATCGCATCCAGCCGATGGGGCACTGCGCTCGACCACATCATCGACCGCACCACTCGCCGTGTGCTCGGCGTCCCCTCGGCCTGGTTCGTTGCGGCGACAGCGACCTTCACCACCGCTGCGGCCGCCTTCGTCGCGCAGTACAGCTACGGCGGACGCGCCTTCACGGGCGACGAAATGGCCATGAGTTGGCATGCGCGCATGCTGCTCGCCGGCCACATGGCCATCCCGCGTCCCGCGCACTCGGAGTTCTTCAGCATCTTCGGCGTAATGGACACGGGGCCGCGCTGGTTCTCGCAGTTCCCCATCCTCGGCCCCGCGCTGCACGCCGTTGGCCTTGCCGCGGGTGCGCTGCCGCTGGTGAACCCGGTGCTCCTGGGATTCTCGGCCTGGCAACTCCATCGCTTCGTGCGGCGCAGCCATGGTGAGGCCACGGCGCGCGCAGCCACCCTGCTCTTCGCGCTCTCTCCCTTCATCCTTGTGCTGGGCGCCACGCAGCTCAGCCACACGCCGGCGCTGTTGCTCACGCTGTTTGCGCTGGCCCAGCTTGCGGCGTGGGAGCAATCCACGGCGGGCGCGCAGCATCGCGCCGCGATCTGGCTGGGCCTCGCCGTGGGAGGGATCGCCCTCGTCCGCCCATTCGATGCCTTCCTGGTGGCAGTGCCCATTGGCATCTACCAGCTCTTTGCCCTTCGTCGCGATCCCAGCCGCATGGCGTCGATCGCGACTCAGTGCGTTGCGGGCCTGCTGCCGGCGCTCGTGCTCGCGTGGGCGAACGTTCACACCACCGGCCGGCCCTTCCTCTTGGCGTACGACGCGGCGCATGGACCAGCACACGGCATCGGCTTTCACGTGGACCCGATGGGAGGCCTGCACACGCCGCTGCGTGGGCTCATCTACACCTCCGGTTATCTCCTCCGGTTCAATCGCTTCCTCTTCGAATGGCCGCTGCCGGGGCTCGGCGTCGCATGCCTCGCGCTGATCACGCGGCGGTTCGCCACGCGCTGGGACTCGCTGCTCGTTGCGCTGTTCGCGTCATTCCTCGCCGGCTACTTCGCGTACTGGTACCCCGGCTTCTTCGATGGCCCGCGCTTTCTCTTTCCCGTGGCGCCCGTGCTCATCATCGCGGTCGTGCAGCTCCCGGAAGGTGCGATGCGCTTTACCGGCACCCGGCGGCGCGTGCTGCAGTTGCTCGTACCCGCATGCGTGCTGTGCGCGTGGCTCGTGCCCCTGCCCTTCACGAGCGTGCCTGCGCGCCTCGCCGCGTTGCGTGAACAGCGCGCGAAGCTCAAGCTCAACGTTCCGCGCGCGGTGGAGCGGGCTGGGCTCACCAACGCACTCGTCTTCATCCCCGAGTCGTGGCACGAGCGGCTCGCCGCGCGGCTGCGTGCAATCGGCGTTCCGTTTTTCGACGCCGAGCGCTTCGTGAACACCCTGGATGGCTGCGTGCTGCAGACCCAGCTCGACGCCGCCGACGTCGCCGCCAGTACCGACACCGCTGCGATGCGAAACGAGATCTTACGTCGCGCCGCCGCTGCGGGGCGCACCGTTGTGATGCCCAACCGGTTACCCGAGACGCGCATCGCCCGCGCGCCAGGCGGCCTCGACACGCCCCGCTGCCAGGCGGAGGCGGCGCTCGACGACGCGCAGCTCATGCCGTACGCCTCGTTCCTGCGCGACCAGCGCGTGGACCGCGCGGGCCACCTCGGCGGCGCGGTGGTGTTCGCGCGGGACTTCGGCCCTCGCGACACACTGCTGCGCGCCGAATTCGGCGCGCGCCAATGGTACCGCTACCGCCCCGGAGCGTCGGCAAACGATGCCGGCGTGTTCGAGCCCATGCCGCGCACGCCGTAGGCGATCAGTCCGCGGCCGCCACCTTTCGCACCAGCGCCTGGTCGCGATTGTAGACGTCGTCCGCGAAGTACAGCCGCCCGTCGCGCACGTACGAGGTGAAGTACACGATGTACACCGGGAGCTTCTGCGGCACCCGCACTGCGTTGTTGTCGCTGCCAGAGTTCATCGCCTGGTTCACGCGATTCCCATCCCAGCCCAGCACCCACTGCGCCATCTCGGCGGGCCGCTCCAGGCGAATGCAGCCGTGGCTCGCCGCGCGGTCCGTCTGCTGGAAGAGACCCTTCGCGGGGGTGTCGTGCAGGTAGATGTTGAAGTTGTTCGGGAACAGGAACTTCACCAGACCCAGCGAGTTCTTGCCGCCCGGTCGCTGACGGATTCGCGTCTCTCCTCCGTCCTTGAAGTACTCCATCTCGTTCCGGTCCAGATACCCCGGATCGGCGGCCACCTTCGGCGCGATCTCCAGTCTCTGGATGTCCGGCGTAATGTTCCAGTACGGGCGGAACACCACCGACTCCATCGAGTCCGAGAACACCGGCGTGATCTTGCCCTCGTATTCTGCTCCAACCACGACCTTCATCGACAGCGTCTTCTGGCCGCTGTCGTACGCGTCCAGCCGGAAGGCGGGCACATTCACGTACACGTAGCGCGAGCCCAGTGTGCGGGGCAGCCACCGGTGACGCTCGAGGTTCGCGGCGATCTGCTTCACGCGCTCGTCGGCACTCACATTGATCGCTTCGGTCGTCACCTTGTCCAGCACACCGGTGCGCTCCAGGCCATGTCGCTCCTGGAACTCCTTCAGCTCTGCGGCCAGCGTCGTCTTGTTGTGCACGCCGGCCACGATGGCCTTGCGCGTGGGCTGGCTGTCGACCTGCGCTACGCTGGGGCCCGACGCCTTCGCCGCGGCCGTATCGGCGGCGGTGCTGCCAATGGAGTCCGCCGAGAGTTCGGCGTCCAGCCGCGCATGGAGCGCTGAATCGCGCGCTGCACCCTTCGCCGTGGGCACCGTCGGCCATCCGCCTGTCGCGGCGATCTGCCGGTAGCGGCTGTATGCCGTCTTCAACACCTGATAATCCGCGTCCTGCGGCTGCATGTCCGCGAGCGACGCCGTCATGTCGGAGTCCTCGAGCGATCTCACCAGCGCGCTGTCGAGCTCCGCCTTGTTCGCGCCGATGTGCCATGCCTGCGACACGGTGGCTGGATTCACCTGGCCG
>JBBSVF010000236.1:0-5140 GCA_038233745.1 Gemmatimonadales bacterium | reverse complement strand
TGGCGCGCTCGGCTCGCAGAAGAACATCCGCGAATCCAGGAAGGGCGAGCGCACGCCGCGCGGCCGTCGGGTGAATCGCGCCGAACTCGGACATGCGAAGAAGGCCGGCCTCGAGGCCGCGCCGCGCGTGATCCGCAGTATCCGGCTGGACGAGAAGGGCAACGCCAAGGCAGAGATCCCTTCCTATAACGTGGGCGACACGATCGACGTGGGCATCTTTGCCGCTGGCGAGACCGTGAAGATCACCGGCACGACGAAGGGCCGCGGTTTCCAGGGCGTGGTGAAGCGCTGGGGGTTCGCCGGTGGACCGAACACGCACGGCAACACGAAGCATCGTCGTCCGGGCTCCATCGGACCCGGCACCGATCCGTCGCGCGTCATCAAGGGAAAGAAGATGCCCGGGCACTACGGCGCCGAGCGTCATACGCAGATCGGCCTTCGGGTCGAGAAGATCGATACGGAGCGCAACCTGATCTACGTCCGCGGTGCGGTGCCTGGTCCCAACAGTGGCATCGTCGTCGTCCGGAAGCAGGGATAAGCCATGACTGATACCCAGAATAATTCCGTCGCCGCATACTCGTCGCTCGGCACGGCGCGCACCGAGAAGGTGGAGCTGCCGGAGTCGACGTTCGATGGCGTGGTGAACATGCCGGTGATGCACCAGGCGGTGAAGGCGTTCCTCGCCAATCAGCGCCAGGGCAATGCATCCACCAAGACCCGCGGGCTCGTGACGGGTGGGAATCGGAAGCCCTGGAAGCAGAAGGGCACCGGTCGCGCCCGGCAGGGCTCCACGCGCTCTCCGCAGTTCGTGGGCGGTGGCACCGTATTCGGTCCCACGCCGCGCGCGTACGACGAGTATGTGCCGCGCCAGGTGCGCGCCCTCGCCAAGCGGAGTGCGCTCAATGCGCGTGCCGGCGAGAACGCGATCATGGTGATCGACGAGTTCAACTATGAGTCGCCGAAGACCGCGACCATGCTGGCCCTGCTCGCGCGTCTCGATGTGTCCGATCGCAAGGTGCTGGTGCTCACTGACGGTCACAAGCCGAATGTGTTCCTGAGCGGCCGGAACCTGCCGAGGGTGCATGTGATGGCGTACGAGAACGCGTCCACCTATCACATCCTGTGGAGTGATGTGGTGCTGGTGGAGGCAGGTGCGGTGGGCACGACGCTCGAGCCGCTGGCCGACGATGCTCCGGCGCCGGTGGCGAAGAGGGCGCGTCCGGCGGCAGAGGTGGAGCGTGCCGCGCGCAAGGTGGCGAAGCGCGCTGCGAAGACCGAAGCAAAGGCGGCGGCGAAGAAGGCCCCCGCGAAGAAGAGCGCGGCGAAGAAGAGCCCCGCGAAGAAGGCTGCTGCCAAGCGCAAGCCGGCGGCAAAGAAGACTGCGGCGAAGAAGACGGCGGCGAAGAAGTCCGCCGCGAAGAAGTCACCCAGGAAGGAGAAGTAACCGATGCCTACGCTTCATCGCACGATCGTGCGGCCGCTCATCACGGAAGCGAGCTCGGTCGCGTACCAGGACCGCGGCGAGTACCACTTCGAGGTACACGTCGACGCCAACAAGCTGGAGATTCGCCAGGCCATCCAGACGCTGTTCGGCGTCCGGGTGACCGGGGTGTGGACCTCGAACCACCGTGGGAAGGCCAAGCGGATGGGGAAGAGCGTCGGGCGCAAGCCGCACTGGAAGCGGGCGATCGTCAAGCTGGCGGATGGCGACAAGATCGAGATCTTCGAGGGGTAAGCGCAAATGCCGATTCGTCAGTTCAAGCCAGTTACCAAGAGCAGCCGGTTCCGCTCGGTCTCGGATTTCGCCGAGATCACGACGCGGACGCCCGAGAAGTCCCTTCTCGAGCCGATCAAGAAGAGCGGCGGCCGCGACAACCATGGTCACATCTCGATGCGTCGCATCGGTGGTGGCCACAAGCGGAAGTATCGCATCATCGACTTCAAGCGGAACCGGCCGGGGGATCCCTGCACGGTGCGCGAGATCGAGTACGATCCGAACCGCTCGGCGCGGATCGCGCTGGTGCAGTACGAGGACGGGGAGAAGCGCTACATTCTACATCCGAAGGGGCTGAAGGTCGGCGACGTGATCGCCTCCGGGCCGGGCACGGATGTGCGGCTGGGCAACGCGTTGCCGCTGGGCGAGATCCCGCTTGGTACCGCGGTGCACAACATCGAGCTGAAGATCGGGAAGGGCGGGCAGATCTGCCGCTCGGCCGGAATGTCGGCGCAGGTGATGGCGAAGGAGGGTGACTACGTCACGCTCCGCATGCCCAGCACGGAAGTACGCATGGTGCATGTGCGCTGCCTGGCGACGATCGGCGAGGTCGGCAATGCCGAGCACGAGCTGGAGTCGTGGGGCAAGGCCGGCAAGAGCCGGTGGATGGGCCAGCGTCCGAAGGTGCGCGGCGAGGTGATGAACCCTGTCGATCACCCGCATGGTGGACGGACGCACGGCGGTCGCAATGTCGTGAGCCCGTGGGGCAAGAAGGAAGGCGTGAAGACCCGCAACAAGAAGAAGGCGTCGCAGCGGATGATCGTCCGCGGACGGAAGCGCGGCAAGGCTACGCAGTAATCCGGGACAACGACTATGGCGAGAAGCGTAAAGAAGGGCCCCTTCGTGCAGGAGGCCCTCGTGAAGAAGGTCGACGCGCAGAATACTGCGGGCTCGAAGAAGGTGATCAAGACGTGGTCACGCGCGAGCACGGTGCTCCCGGACTTCGTGGGTCACACCTTCGCCGTGCACAACGGCAACAAGTTCATCCCGGTCTATGTGACGGAGAACATGGTGGGCCACAAGCTCGGCGAGTTCTCGCCGACGCGGCTCTTCCGTGGTCACACGGGTGGCAAGGTGGCCGACAAGAAGACGTCGGCGCCGAAGGGAGGCAAGTAACCCATGCCTGCGACGAAGAAGACGGCGGCGAAGACTCCGGCGGCCCGCAAGCCGGCGGCGGCTTCTCGCACCCCGGCCACTGAGGCACGCGCCTTCCAGCGCGGCACGCGTCAGTCGCCCTACAAGATGCGACTGGTGATCGACCAGATCCGCGGCAAGGACGTGAACGAGGCGCTCGCGCTCCTGAAGTTCTCGAAGAAGCACGCGGCCCGGCAGATTTCCAAGACGCTCAAGTCGGCGGTGGCGAATGCGGAGCAGGCAGCACGCTCCACGAACGCGAACCTCGACGTGGATGTGTTGTACGTGAAGCACGCGATCATCAACGAGGGTCCGAAACTCAAGCGGTTCATGCCGGCCGCCCAGGGACGCGCGACCCCCATTCAGAAGCGGACGAGCCACGTGGAAATCGTGGTTGCCGAGAGGGAAGGACGCTAATGGGACAGAAGACCAATCCGATCGGCTTTCGCCTCGGCATCAGCAAGCAGTGGAACTCGCGGTACTACGCGGGTCGAGAGCTGCCGGCGCTGCTGCGTGAGGACGAACTGCTGCGAAAGTACCTGAAGGCGCGTCTTGGCCATGCGGCGATCGCGAACATCGTGATCGAGCGCAAGCCCGGGAAGGTCGTCGTCACCCTGCACACCGGCCGTCCTGGCGTGGTGATCGGGAAGAAGGGTGCGGAGGTCGACAAGCTGCGCGACGAGCTGGCCCATCTCACGGGCAAGGAAGTCGGCATCAATGTCGAGGAGATCAAGCGTCCCGAGCTCGATGCACAGCTCGTGGCCGACAACATTGCCGCGCAGCTGGCGCAGCGTATCTCGTTCCGGCGCGCCATGAAGCGTGCGGTGCAGAGCACGATGCGCATGGGTGCGGCGGGCATCAAGGTGAAAGCGGGTGGCCGTCTGGGCGGCGCGGAGATCGCGCGTGTCGAGGGCTACCATGAGGGTCGTGTGCCCCTGCACACGCTGCGCGCCGACATCGACTACGCCATCTCGACGGCGAAGACCACCTACGGCACCATCGGTGTGAAGGTCTGGATCTTCAAGGGCGATATCGTGGCCGACCGTCGTGGCGCCACGTACTCCAGCGGTCAGTAAGGGAGCAGAGCGATGCTGAGTCCGAAGCGCGTGAAGTTCCGCAAGATGTTCAAGGGTCGGATGAAGGGCCTGTCGCAGCGTGGCAACACGGTGGCGTTCGGGACCTTCGGCCTCCAGGCGCTCGAGCCCGGCTGGGTGACCAGCCGGCAGATCGAGGCTGCGCGTGTGGCCCTGACCCGTCATATCAAGCGTGGCGGCAAGGTGTGGATCCGGATCTTCCCGGACAAGCCGATCACGAAGAAGCCTGCCGAGACCCGGATGGGAAAGGGCAAGGGTTCGCCGGAAATGTGGGTGGCGGTGGTGAAGCCCGGGCGCATCATGTTCGAGCTCGAGGGTGTGAGCCCCGAGATCGCGCAGAAGGCGATGGGGCTGGCCGCTGCGAAAATGCCGGTGAAGACAAAGTTCGTCACGCGCGAGGAGGCGCACACCGATGCGAGCTGATGAGATTCGCGAGCTGTCGGTCGAGGACATGCAGTCGCGCATCGTGGCGCTCGAGGAGGAGCGGTTTCGCCTCAACTTCCGCAGTGCGACTGAACCGCTCGACGATCCGCTTCGGCTGCGCTGGATCCGCAAGGATATTGCGCGCCTCAAGACCATCCTGCGCGAGCATGCGCTGAGCGCGGGAGGAACGACCAATGGCTGAGATGACCAACAAGACGACCGAGGCCCGCGGGGCGCGCAAGACGCGCACCGGGCTGGTGGTGAGTGACAAGATGGACAAGACGGTAGTGGTGGCGATCGAGCGTCGCGTACCGCATCCGGTCTATGGCAAGATGACCACGAAGACGACGCGTCTGAAGGCCCACGACGAGGAGAACTCGGCGAAGGTCGGCGACACCGTCCGCATCGTCGAGACCCGTCCGCTGTCGAAGACCAAGCGGTGGCGGCTGGTCGAGATCGTCGAACGCGCACGATAAGGGAGACCGACAATGATCCAGCAGGAATCGATGGTGAAGGTCGCGGACAACTCGGGGGCCAAGACGGCGCTCGTGATCCGCGTCCTCGGCGGAACCCGCCGGCGCTATGCCGGCCTTGGCGACATCGTCGTCGTGGCCGTGAAGAACGCGCTCCCGAACGGAACCGTGAAGAAGAGCGAAGTGGCGAAGGCCGTGGTCGTGCGCACGGTGAAGGAGACGCGACGGAAGGATGGCAGTTA
>JBBSVF010000235.1:0-5157 GCA_038233745.1 Gemmatimonadales bacterium | reverse complement strand
GCCACCGCCAGCGCGGCGTACGAGACCTTCGCGAACGGTTTCGCGGGCGTGCCCGATGCACAGCTTCAGCCCGGCACCGCCCAGCACCGGCCCGTGGGACTCGCTACCGCGCCGGATGGGGCACTGATCATCACGGACGACGCCGGCGGACGCGTCTATCGGGTGACCTACGGACGCTTACCGACTCGCGCAGCTACACAGTGAAAACAAAGCCGCCGATGCGCATCCAGCGAATCGGCGGCTCTTTCATACGAGAGCGAGAAACGTCAGCGGCTGCTGAGCATCCGGCGTCGCAACGTCGCGAGACGCTTCCGCACTGAGCCATCCAGCACGGTATCCCCGACATTCACGATGATCCCGCCCATGATTTGCGGATCCACCTGCACATGGGGAATCACGTTCTTCCCGAACATCCGCGAGAGCTGAGCAGCGATCGCGGAGGTCTGCGCCGCGTCAGCCGGCTGCGCCAGGGTCACGCGCGCGTGCATGCGCCCCTCGCGTTCGTCCACGAGGGCCAGATACTGCTGCGTGATCGTGGGAATGAGCATCTGTCGCCGGTTCCGCACGAGCGCCTGGAGAAAGCGCACCAATAGCAGGGGCATCTTGTCCTGCAACGCCTTGCCGAGTACGTCGCTCTTCGTGTCTGCCGCCACGCGTGGAGACTCGAGAAAGAGCCGCAATGTGGGATTGCTGTCCATGGCATCGGCGAGCTCGGACATCATGCGGCCCCAGCCTGGCAGGTCGTTCGCCTTGCTGGCGAGCGTGACCAGCACCTCGGCGTAGTTCTTTGCGATGGTGGAGTCGCGCATCGTGTCAGCGACTCGCCGAAACGGCGGACGTCGTCACGCTGGCGAGGAAGCTCTCGACCAACTGACGGTTGCTGGCGGCGTCGAGGTTCTTCTCGATCACCTTGCCGGCGCCGGCGATGGCGAGATCAACAGCTTCGCGGCGCAGCTCCGCGATCGCCTTGACCTTTTCGCTCTCGATTTCTGCGCGCGCGCGCGCCAGCATGGCCTGCTGCTCCGCCTGCGCCGCTGCTATGAGCTCGGTGCGAACGCGTTCGGCAGCCGCCCGTGCATCGGCGATGATCTTCTGCCCTTCACCGCGTGCCGCATCCATGGTGGCGCGATGCTCGGCGAGCAGGCGAGCTGCCTCCTCGCGATCTGCGCGCGCGGCCTCGATGGCCGCGGTGAGTGCGGCCTCGCGCGCCTCGACCGCCGAGAGAATCGGCTTGAAGGCGTACTTCGCCAGGACCACGAACAGCAGGACGAAGATGAGCAGCGTCCAGACCATCGTCCCGTATGCGGGCGTCAGGAGACTTGGAGCCTGGGCTGCCCCTTCCTGCGCGAGCGCGGGGACGCTGCTGGCGGACAGGAGGAGTATTGATCGAACGAGAGTGCGCATCGATGTTCGTGAGGAAGAGGGAAGATGCAGCGCCGCCCCGGGGCAGCGCTGCCTCGACAGAATCAGATCTTGCCCTGGATGAGCATGGCGATGACGACGCCGAACAGCGCGGCGCCTTCGATAAGGGCGGCGAGAATCAGTGCAGCGGTCTGGATGCGACCGGCCGCCTCGGGCTGGCGAGCCATGCCCTCTACGGCCTGACCACCGATGCGTCCGATGCCGATGCCGGCGCCAATGACGGCGAGGCCGGCACCAAGGCCGGCGCCGACGGCCATCATGCCGCGTGTGCCGGCGACGGCGACCGTGGCGGCGTCTGCGGTAACCTGCAGAAGGGGAAGAAGTGCGTGCATCATTGCGTTATCTCCGGATCCGTTCGTGGTGCGTGAACATTCAACGCCCGCGGCAGGCGCCGCTGTCCGTCACCGAGACCCGGGTCTCAACGGACTTCCCCGGCCACTCGGCCAGGTACATCGAGCAGCGGACGGGCGAGCTCCGCACTCGTACAAACGATTGTGGCACGCCGCTGCACTGCACCGGCCTAGTGATGCGCTTCGCTGATCTGGCCGATGAACACGGATGCCAGAAGCGAGAAAATGAAGGCCTGCAGAAAAGCGACGAACAGTTCGAGCATCATGATCCCGACGGCCATGAGCAGCGGCGCGGTGCCGATCAGATAGCTCTGGAAGGTGAAGATCATCCCGATGAGCGCCAGCACCACGATGTGCCCCGCCGTCATGTTGGCGAACAGACGGATGGCCAGCGCAAAGGGTTTCGAGAGCTTTCCGGCGAACTCGATGGGCGTCATGAGCAGGAACATCGGCACCCGCATCACGATCGGGAGATCCTTGTTCCAGTAGAAGATCGTGTTCAGATAGCCCGCGCCCTGCGCGCGCATGCCGGCCACTTCCACCACCACGAAGGTGATGAGGGCCAGCGTCGCCGTCACCGAGATGTTTCCGGTGGCGGTGGAGCCATAGGGGATGAGGCCCAGCAGGTTGGCGAAGAGAATGAAGAAGAAGATCGCCAGGATAAACGGCGCGTAGGCTCCGCCATGGGGCCCGAGATTGGGGATGGCGACTTCATTCCGGATGTACAGCACCATCGCCTCGATGCCGCTGGCGAACCCCTTCGGTCGGCCCGGGAGGTGCATGTGTCGCTTGTGCGCCTGGCCCGCAGTGACCAGCAGTGCAGCGCAGAGCAGCGCGGCGATCGCCATCCACACCACGTGCTTCGTGGGTGACATGTCGATCTCGACGCCTCCAATGTGGAGCGGTGCCCAGCGGGGCAACTCCACCTCGCGCGGCTCCCAGAAGCGCGGGAAGCCCGGCAACTCCACGCAGTGCGAATCCGTGATGTGCGGCGTGATGATGTCGTTCGGATCGTGGGCCGCGCAGGCCTCGTGCTCCGCACTGGCGTGGTCTTCAGGCGTCGCAGTACCGTTCCCGGCTTCCGCGTCGACCACCGCGGCGGCGTGCGCCGTGCCATTGTCAATCGCGTCGCCCAGTGAGACATCTGGCGCCGAGTGCAGTGCCAGGGAATCCACGACGGGGCGCGGCACAGGCGAGGGACCCGTGGTGGGCGCCTGCATCGGTGCCTGCGCCAGGAGCGACGCGGCGGTGAGCTGCAGGGCCAGGAGGAAGGAACCCGTTTTCATGTGGAGAGCAACGGCGGTTCGATCAGTTCAGTAAGAAAGAAGAAGGTCGCGAGACTGAGCAGCGCCACGTCTGTGGGCAGGCCCAGCGAACGACTCACGAATCCAAAGATCACCAGCGCGGCGAAACAGATCATTGCGCCGAGCCCCCAACCGGCAATGCCATTCCCGTTCTGCGCGAGCAGCCGCGCGATCGCGAACGCCACCACCTGTATCACGAGTGCCACCAGCGCACTCGTCACCACTGCATTCCGGGCAGACGGCCCCGGATAGATCGCCAGAAATACTCCGGCCGCCAGTCCGATCACAACGAAGCTCGCCAGCCCGTAGAGGGTCAGCGAGCCCTGGAACGACCGCAAGGTCACGGCTGCTGCCTCTCACGCCTGGCGGCTCGGGCCGCGTCTTCACGCGCCTGCGCCGCCATCAGCCGGCGGTAAATGCTGTAGAAGCTCGCCCCAGCGCCCACGAACACCCCGATGATCAGCAGCCAGGGCCCAGTTCCCAGCCGCTTGTCCAACCATTGTCCCAGGAACAGAAAGGCGATGATGGAGGCGGCAAACTGAAGCCCGATTCCGGCAAACTCGCCCGCGGACGTCTCCCCCCCTCCCTCCCCTGCTGGAGGCCTTCCCGATCCTGTCATTGCGAGGCGAAATCTATCGCTTGTGAAATTTTTCGCAAGCGATTCCAGACCCCTCACCGAAGGGCTGCCGAACATCCGTGAAGTGCTCGCAAGTGTAACCTGCATCACAACTTGAATTGTTACCCCTCATGTTGACTGTGCGTCAACTTGTTGATAACTTCGCGTTCGGATGGATGTGTGAGCGCCCGGGTGCCACCTGCCGTCCCCGAGCCTCAGTCGGTACCCGTCATGAACTCCCGTCTCGTCATCTCGCTGCTCTGTGCCGCCGCTGTCGTCCTCGCGTGCGGTTCGCTTACGCAATCAGATGCATCCGTGGCGCATGCCGCGAAGAGCCCACCAACGCGATTGTCGAGCAAGCGTACCACCACTGACGTGACGCAGAAAGTTCAAGGTGTGTTCGCGATCGCCGTGGAGCCGCACGCGCTGCGCTTCGCCTTCGACGTGAAGAACTCCGGCGCGAAGGAAGTCGAGGTCGCCTTCCCGAACGGGAAGGAATACGACTTCGCCATTCTCGATTCAGTCGGCCGCGAGGTGTATCGCTGGGGCAAGGCGCGCATGTTCACGCAGTCGCTGCGCAATGAGTCGATCGACGCCGGCGACACGATGCGTATCGAGGAGCGTGCTGCTACCACCCTGCCCCGTGGTAGCTATGTAGCGGTGGCCACCCTGCACAGCTCGAACTTCCCCATGCAGCAGCGCGTGGATTTCGAGCTGCGCTGACGTCGCCCGGGCCAACCTGTTCGTGACGCACGCCGCCTCTCGCGAGGCGGCGTTCTCGTTCATATGCTCATCAGGTGGGTTCGATGCGCACCGCCGTTCCGTAACAGAGCACTTCGCTCACGCCCGGCATCAGTTCGGTGGCATCGTAGCGCATGCCGATGATCGCGTTCCCGCCCAGTTCCGCGCCATGTGACACCATCAGCTGGAAGGCGTCGCCGCGCGCCCGCTCGCAGAGTTCCACGAGCAGCGAGATGTTGCCGCCGAAGAGACTCTGGATCTTCACGCCGAACTGCCCCACGATCGACCGTGAGCGCACGGTGATACCGCGCACGACGCCGAGTGACTGCACGACCCGATAGCCGGGGATCTCGAAGGTCGTCGTGACGAACGGTGACTCGTAC
Source organism: Gemmatimonadales bacterium (assembly GCA_038233745.1). GTDB lineage: Bacteria > Gemmatimonadota > Gemmatimonadetes > Gemmatimonadales > Gemmatimonadaceae > AG11. Next base: position 341 of record JBBSVF010000235.1, on the reverse strand, counting down.
TGTTGCACTGGCAGCATGGCTCGAAGGGTTGAAGCGTGATGACGGCGCGTGGCGCTGCGCACGAATTGGGCGACGCGGGCATCCGCTGGATCGCTCCACAGTTCGTGCGCCGCTAACGTATCAGCTGCGTCCTCATTCCGCACCCCGGCGTGCACCCGGTCGGAAAAACAGGAGAGCCCCGGACGACACGTCGGGGGCTCTCCTTGTCTCACTCGCTCAGCTGTACGTGTGTGAGACGGGTGCGCTTCTCCATCACGACCTCGTCCCCCATCACCCGCGTGTGAGGTAGCTCGCATCCTCACGGCCCGTGCGCCGAGCGCCGAAGAACTTCGCGTCCTCCT
>JBBSVF010000234.1:0-5180 GCA_038233745.1 Gemmatimonadales bacterium | reverse complement strand
GTAGGTGATTGCTTTAGCACTCACCGACCGCGAGTGCTAACAATCGCAACCTAGAGGGCGACGCAGCGGGATTCAAGCAGGCTGGTGCGTCGCGTCCGACGTCGGCGGGCGGTCCCGGGAGTCATCCCGCGCGGGGGCTCGCAGGGACGCGTGAGGCGTCAGGGACCAGCTGCCCAACAGGTCGAAGGCCATCTGCAGACCGCTCAGCGTCAGATGGGGCTCCACCCGGTCGAAGCTGGCGCACAGCGGCGCAAAGGTCTCCGCAAGGCCTCCGGTGCCCACCACGAGCGGGCGCGTGCGACGAGGCCATTCCTCGCGAAGGCGCCGCACGATGCCGTCGATCATTTCCGCCGCGCCGAACATCACACCCGCGCGGATGCATTCCTCGGTGCGCTTCCCGATCGCCCGTGCGGGTGCCACCAGCTCGGTGGCTGGCAGCTTGGACGTCCGGCGAAAGAGTGTCTCGGCTGAGGTGCGCACTCCCGGCGCGATGACGCCGCCCAGGAACACGCCGTCGCTCGTAATACAGTCGAAGGTCGTCGCCGTGCCCAGATCCACCACGATCGCGTCTGCGTTGTACAGACGACTGGCGGCGAGGGTGTTGATGATCCGGTCGGCGCCCACGCTCAGGGGCTCGTCGACATCCAGGGTGATCTCGAGCGGCGATCTGGCATCGATGATCTCCAGCCGCTGGCAGGGCAGCCAGCGGCGGCAGGCCTCCGCCAGGGGGGTGGTGATCGGCGGCACCACCGACCCGATGGCCACCCCGTCGATGGCGTCCACGGGAATGCCGGACCCGCCGAGCAGGCCCTGCAGCAGCACGCCGAACTCGTCGGAGGTGCGCGCGACATCGGTCATCACCCGCCAATGTGCCCGCAGGCTCGCGCCTTCGAAGAGCCCGAGGGTGGTCTCGGTGTTGCCGACGTCGAATGTCAGGAGCATGCGGTGGGCGTCGAGAAGGTGAGCGACCCAGTGCGGAAGTGGGCAATGTCGTGATTCGGACGCCGGACACGCAACTCGCCCTGCCTGCTGATCCCTTCCACAATGCCCTCGGCAGGCGACGAGATTCGCTGTCCCTGCGCCAGATCGCGTGCATCCCAGGCGCGGACGTCAGCATCCGTGAGGTGTCCCACACGCGACGCGGCCTCACGCAGCGGCGGCATCACCGTGGTGAGCACATCCAGCCGGGACACTCCTGGGCACAGTCCGGCGGCGTGCGCTATCGAAGGGGCGCGCACATTGATTCCAACCCCGATCGCGACCCAGTCCACGGCATTCCCCCGCCAGCGCGCCTCGATCAGGATGCCCCCCAGCTTGCCCGCCGGGAGATAGAGGTCGTTGGGCCACTTGAGGCGAACTGATTCGCCGGCGAATGTGTCCAGCGCGCCTGCGAGTGCGAGTCCCACGCGCAGCGCGAGCACCTCCACCGCGGCCGCATCCGTGGGGCGTTCCACGAGCGTGAGCCAGAGCCCTGCCCCCCGCTCGGAGATCCAGGAGCGTCCACGCTGGCCACGTCCCCTGGTCTGTTCCTCCGCGACGACGAGGGTACCGGCCGCGGCCCCCTCGGCGGCCAGGCGATGCCCCTCGTCGAGTGTCGAGGGAACCGACGCATGAATGAAGACCGCAGGGAGTGCGCACGCATTCGCGAGGACCGCGGCGCGAAGACCCTCGAACTCGTCTGCGGACGCGTTAGCGGAGGAAGACAAGGAAGAACACGATCGCAAGGACGATCCGGTACCAGCCGAAGGCGGAGAAGTCGCGCTTCTTGATGAAGTTCAGGAACGACTTGATGGCGAGGATCGCGGTGATGAAGCTGACCACGAATCCCACAGCAAGGAGACCGAGGTTTCCGGAGAGCGCATCGTGATTCTTGAGGAGCTCCAGCCCTGTGGCGGCGGCCATCGTCGGCACGGCCAGCATGAACGAGAACTCGACGATGGTGCGCTTGCTGATGCCGATGAACGAGCCGCCGATGATGGTGGCCGCCGAGCGGGAGACGCCGGGAATGATGGCAATCGACTGGAAAAGGCCGATCAGCAGCGCGCGCTTGTAGGTGATCTCGCGGAAATCCACTTCGCCTTCGGTGCCCGGCCGGAACCGTTCGAAGAGGATGAGCGCGATACCTCCGATCACGAGCGAGGTGAGGACGACGTAGAGGTTGCCCAGCAGCAGCGCCTTGACCGCCTTGTACACCGTGAGCCCAATGACGCCCGTGGGAATAAAGGCGACGATGAGCTTCTTCAACACCTCGATATCGAAGAACTTCTTCCAGTAGAGCACCACCACGGAGAGAATGGCTCCCAGCTGGATGATGATCTGGAAGCTCTTCATGAATTCCGTTTCCTCCAGCCGCAGCGCGGCGGAGGCGAGCACCAGATGCGCCGTGGAGGAGACGGGGAGGAACTCGGTGACGCCCTCCACGATCCCCAGCACGATGGCGTGCATCGTGGTGAGGGTGGCGAGGGGCGCGGTGGTGGCGGTCTGCAGAAGCACAAGTCGTGAGGTGAAGGGCTGTCCGTCAGCGCGCGGGTGCGCGATACCGGCCGATCGCCCGTCGGTAGAAGTCTTCGTACTGCGCGACGACGGCATCGCGCGAGAATCGCGTGCGCGCATCCGCTGCCGCGGCGTCGCTCGCCGCCTGCCAGCGGCCGCGATCGCACAGCAATGATAGTGCGGCGGCGGCCATGGCGTCGACGTCGCCGACGTCGCACAGCGCTCCAGTCACTCCGTCCCGGACAACCTCGGGCAATCCGCCAGCGCGGCTGCCGATCACCGGCACACCACTCGCGAGCGCCTCCAGCGCGCTGAGTCCGAAGGATTCGCTCTGACTCGGCAGCAGGAACAGGTCGGCGCTGGCCAGCATGGGCGCCACGGATTCCAGCTTCCCCAGGAAGTGCACCCGCTCGCCGATGCCGAGGTCACGCGCCTCCTGCTCCGCCTGCACCCGGTCCGGGCCGTCGCCCACCATGGCCAGCACGCTCGGCACGGTGGCATTCACACGGGCGAAGATGCGAATGACGTCGAGCACGCGCTTCACGCCGCGGAAGTTGGAAATGTGCATCAGCACCGGCTGCTCGCCCCCGAGTTCCTCACGCAGACTCGGGGCGTAGCGCGAGCGATTGTACACCGCGGGGTCGATGAAATTGGGAATCACCTCGATGCGGCATTCCGCGCAACCAAAGGCCGACTGCGTCTCCGTGCGAAGGAACTCCGAGACCGCGGTGATGCCGTTGGACTTCTCGATGGAGAACTTGGTGATCGCGTGGAAGGAGGGATCCTGCCCCACGATGGTGATATCGGTGCCGTGCAGCGTGGTAAGCACCTTGATGTCGGGACGTGTCTTCTCGAGCATCTCGCGGGCAATCCACGCGCTGGTGGCGTGCGGAATAGCGTAGTGCACGTGCAGCAGGTCGAGCTTGTGCGTGAGAACCACCTCGTGCATGCGCACGGCGAGCGCGAGGTCGTATGGCGGATACTCGAACAGCGGGTATCGGCCGACATCCACTTCGTGAAAGAAGATGCGCGGCAGGAACGAGGGCAGCCGAAACGGCTGCTCATAGGTGATGAAATGAATCTCGTGTCCCCGTTCGGCGAGTGCGATCCCGAGCTCCGTCGCGACAGCGCCGGAGCCCCCGTAGGTGGGATAGCAGGTAATGCCGATCTTCATCGGGCTGTCATAGTCCACCACTCGTCGATCCTCCCTGTCCAGCCATGATCCTGTGCGCCGGCCGCGGTCACGTCCCCGGCCGGCAGCTGATGCCGGAACCAGGTGCGCTGTCGCTTGGCATAGTGCCGTGTATCGACGATGACGCGTTCACGCGCGGCCGCGAGCGCGGTGGTTCCATCGACGACTTCACGAATCGCACGGTAGCCCGTGGCGTTCCACGCGGGTGCGTCTGCGTCCACCGACTGCCGCAGTCCGGCCACCTCGTCCATCCACCCCGCCGCCAGCATCGCGTCGAGGCGCGTGGCCAGGTCGTCACGCAGCCGAGGTCCGGGATCCACACGGAGGTAGCGCGCCCGAAAGCGTGGCGGACGGTGTCCGTCGCGATGCCATTCGCTGAGTGGCCGCCCGGTGAGTTCGAAGATCTCGAGGGCGCGCAGCAGTTGCGTGCGGCCGAGATGCGCCCGGGCAGGATCTACCGCGCCCACGCGCTGACGCAGGTCGTCCGTCGTCGCCGTGGCGAGTGTCGTCGCCAACTCTGCGCGGCGCGCTGGGTCGAGAGGTGGCTCCTCGAAGAAATCGCCGAACAGGGCGCGGAGGTACATGCCCGTGCCACCGACGACCACGGGCGAGCGCCCCTCCAGTCTCGCACGCTCGATCGCGACGGCGGCGCCATCGGCCCACTGCGCCGCAGACGCGCGCTCCGTGGGTTCCAGCACATTCACCCCCCAGTGTGGGACGCGTGCGAGTTCCTCGGCCGAGGGTTTGGCGGTGCCGATGTCGAAATGGCGATACTGTTGGCGCGAATCGGCACTCACGATCGCGATCGGATAGCGTTCCGCGAGCCACAGGGCGGCGGCGGTCTTGCCGGCGCCGGTGGGACCGCAGATCACGGGCACACCGCAGGGGCTACTGTCGGCCAAAGCGTCGCTCGAGATCTTCCCACGTGAGTTGCACGATGGTGGAGCGGCCGTGCACGTCATGCGCGGGAAGTGTGGTGTCCGCGAGCGCCGCGAACAGCGCGCGCATCTCTCCCGACGAGAGTTCGTCCCCGGCCTTCACCGCCGCCTTGCAGGCGACAGTCGACGCCAGACGCTCGTGCTGCGCGTGCGAGGCCGCCTCGCGATCCCCCGCGAGTGTCGCCAGTGTTTCCCGCAGGCAGCGCTCGGCGTCGAATCGCGGATGAGGCATCGGGACGCTGTGCACCAGCAGCGTGCTGCCGCCGAAGCCCTCGATCTCGAAGCCGAGGCCGTGCAGCGCCTCGCGATGGGTCTCGAAGGCATCCGCTTCCGCAGGTGCCAGATGCAGCGTGAGCGGAAAGAGCAATCGCTGCGATGGCGACTCCCCGCGCTCGAGCATGCCCATGAATTGCTCGAACAGCACGCGCTCGTGCGCCGAGTGCTGATCGATGAGGACCACACCCGCCTCATGCTCGAACATGATGTACATGCGTCGAAGCTGAAGCAGTGGTGGCACAGTGAGTGGTTCCGGTACGGGCACCAGCACGGGCAGCGCG
>JBBSVF010000233.1:0-5184 GCA_038233745.1 Gemmatimonadales bacterium | reverse complement strand
GGCGCGTCAGCGAACGTAAGCCGGATGTCGTTGCGGAACTCGAGCTGTGCGAGCGCCACGCGCTCGCACTGTGCCGGCCGGCCGGGAGGCGCCACGCCGGAGGCGCAGGTGCCCACGTCGCGATCGCCGGTCACCCGGAAATCGAAGCCGGGCACGGTGCCCGGACCATCGATGGAGAGCCGGCGCTCGAGGGGGAGGGCGTCGCCACTCAGCCATCCGCCAACCACGAGGCGCAGGTTGAGCGCAGCGCGGGGTGCCACTCGATTGTATCGCCGGAGGTCGACGAAGCCGCGCTGATAGCGCGTGATGCCCAGCGGCGCCACTCGCACACCCGCAGACGTCGGCCCAACCTCATCGATGTTCCCCGCTCCGCGCTCGAAATCCGCGAGCACGTACCACCCCGCCCAGGGGTTGAAGTCATCGTTCCGTGTATCCACGCGCAGCAGCAGATGAAGCACATGGAACCGCCCGGCGTCCACGGCGGGATTCACCCGCCATGGCGCACCGTTCCTGATGAGTGTCACCGGATCATTCGCGTCGCGCGACCGCCAGCGCTCATCGCTGAAACTCAGCGTGAGGTCGGCATTCGCATTCGCGCGGATCGCCGTGTACACCTGGCCACCATGCCGTCCGTAGTAGTCGCGGTAATCGCGATGAAAGAGAAACGAGGCCAGCCCCGTCTCCACGGTGCTGAGCTGCCAGTCCTCCACTCCATCGACGGTGGAGAACAGTCGCCCACCCATCGACACACCGATGTCCCGCCCCGCGCGAAGCTCAGCGCCAGCGTTGTGACCGATGTCGGCGTCGCTGCCCGAAAAACTGCTCGCTGAACGCAGGATCGCCGACGCATCCACGCGCAGATGACCCCACCCCTGATCGCGATAAAGCACGGGACCCACGCGGACCGGGAGCCCCTCCACACGATTGTAGGTGCCCGCGGTGGCCACCTCCAGCCGATTGTAATTGCGATGACGCCGCAGTTCGATGCGCCGCCACCACGGTTCACCCGGCGCGCGGGCATCGACGTCGGCTACGAGCTCGTTGCCGCGCCGATGATAGCGGAGCGGCGGATGATAGATCCGCGCCTCACCGCCCACGAAAGCGGTTGCAAGACCATCCACCTCGCCCCCGATCACCACCAGATCGCCCTCGATGCGCGCCGAGGGAAGGAGAATCACATCGGCATTCAGCGCCAGCACGCGGCCGGTCACGCGCCCGGCAATCACCAGCGGCCCGCCCAGCACGGCCACGTCGCCACGCACGGTGCGCCCGGGGCCGATCTCCGTGGAGTCCTCCGTCCGCAGCGTGACGGTCGCATTGTAGAGCGCCACGCCTTCGCGAGCCACGTCTCCCGGAAGCAACATCGCGGAAACCAGCGTGTCAGCGGCCGGTTGCTGAGCGCCCACGCGCACGGCAGACAGCACCAGCGCAGCGCATACCGACAATGCAAGGCGGGATCGTGTCATTCGTCGTTTACCTGGATACCGAGCCGCCGCATGCGCCGATACAGATTCGCGCGGTCTGTTTTCAGCCGCCGGGCGGCGTCCGCCACATTGCCACGCGCCACCGACAACGCGCGCGAGATGAGCATGCGCTCGTGCTCGTCGAGCGTGTCCGTGAGCGACACATCGAGCATGGCGGCGGCCGGCAGTGGCGCCGTCGTGATCGCTGCTCCATCGCTCGCGGGAAGGACGGCACGCACGGCGCCCACGTCGATCTCCTCGCCCGGGTGAAGAATGGCGAGCCGCTCGACGATGTTGGCCAGTTCGCGAATGTTGCCGGGCCAGCGCTGCCGCGCGAGCACGTCCACCGCCTCGTCCGTCCAGGTGGGCGCGGGACGCCCGGTGCGCGAGCGATGCAGCGCGGAGAAATGCGCGACGAGCACCGGAATGTCTCCCGGACGCTCGCGGAGCGGCGGAACGCCAATGGGAATCACGTTGAGCCGGAACAGGAGATCCTCACGGAAGCTGCCATCAGCGACGGCGGCGGCGAGATCCCGGTTGGTGGCGCTCACGATCCGCACATCCACGCGAATCGGTTTGCCTCCCCCCACCCGTTCGATCTCCCGCGCCTCGATCGCGCGCAGCAGCTTCGCCTGCGCCTCCATTCCCAGGTCGCCCACCTCGTCCAGAAACAGCGTGCCCGTGTGCGCCAGCTCGAACCGGCCGATGCGACGATCCGTCGCTCCGGTAAACGCCCCCCGCTCGTGTCCGAACATCTCGCTCTCCACCAGATCGCGTGGAATAGCGGCGCAGTTCACTCGCACGACTGGCCGATCGCGACGCGGACTGCCGGCGTGGATCGCGGCCGCCACGAGCTCCTTGCCCGTGCCGGACTCCCCTGTCACCAGCACCCTCGAATCGCTCGGGGCCACGCGCTCGATCATGCCCCGCACCTGCGCGAGCTCGGGTGAATGCCCCACCATCTGCGCGGCCAAGCCAAAATCCTCGCGCAGCGTTCGCGTCTCACGCCGCGCACGCCGCAACTCCAGCGCGGACGCGAGCGCCAGCAGCACTCCCTCGGGTGAGAGCGGCTTCTCCAGAAAGTTGAAGGCGCCCAGCTTGGTGGCCTGCACCGCATCGCTCAGTCCCGCCTTGCCACTCATCATGATCACGGGCACGTCCGGCGCCGCCTCCCGCAGCCGCGCGAGCGTCGCAATGCCGTCCAGCTCACCCGGCATCATCAGATCGAGCAGCACCACATCGGGGCACATCTCTGCCGCACGCGCCACGCCGCTCGCGCCGTCGGCCGCGTCGCGCACCTCGAAGCCCTCGCTCGTCAGCAACGCCCCCACCATGCGCCGGATGTTCGGCTCGTCATCGACGATCAGGACACTGTCCATTATCGTGTTCGTTCCATTCGCGCACCCTCCACGGGAAGCAGCAGCCGCACTGTTGTGCCCTCACCAACCACACTCTCCACCTCGGCTGCCCCCGCATGCGCTACCAGCGTCTGGCGCACGATGGCCAGCCCGAGTCCCGTGCCGCCGGGCTTGTGCGTCACATACGGCTCCCACACGCGCGCCAGCTTGTCCTGCGCGATTCCCTGTCCTTCATCCCGCACGGCAATCTCCACCATCGCCCGGCCATCGCAGCTGCGCGGCCGGGTGATCACGTCGATCGGCGCGTCGGCTGCACTCGCGTCGATCGCATTCAGCAGGACATTCGTCAGCGCCCTGCCCAGTGCATCCACCTGTCCCTCCACCATCGGGAGGTCTCCAGCCAGCGACAATCGAAGGCGGAGATCGGACTGGCCCACACTGCGGACCACCGAACGCACAAGCTCGTCGATATCGACCGGCGCAGAAGGGCCGTCGGGCAGCCGGCCGAACTGCGCGAACGACCGCGCCATCACGTCCAGGCGGTTCGTTTCCGCCTCCAGCACGTCGATGGTCTCTGCGAGCTCGGGTGCCGCCTCACGCCGCAGTCGCGACACGGCGAACCGGATGGGCGTGAGTGGATTCTTGAGCTCGTGCGCCACTTGTCGCGCCGACTCCCGCAGCGCGGTCGCGCGTTCCGATTCCAGCGCGCGAGCGCGCCCCATCCGCAGCTCCGACGCCATCTCGCGCATTCGCGTACGCAGCAGCACGAACTCGGGAGCGCCCTTGCTCGGGGGACTCTCCGGCAGTGGCTCGCCACGTCCGATCGTGGCAGTCCATCCCACGAGTTCACTCAGTGGGCGGCTGAGGTTGCGGCTCAGATGGCCCGCAACCCGGGACGCCACCAGAATGAGCACGAGCGAGACGAACAGCGCGACGCCTGCCGCGACGACCGGCGCGCGCCGCGTCATGAGGAACTCCATCTGGTGCGCGCGCAACAGGCTCTCTTCCAGCGCGTGCTCATGCACATCCAGCGCCTCGCGCTGCGCCGCGTCGAGTCGCGACCGCCGCGCTGCACTCACGGCAGCACGGCCGGTAGCCGCGACCTGCTCCATCGCCGGCGTCGTCCCGAGCAGCGGCAACGCGCGCGTGACGGTGAGCGTCCACGCCACCGACAACACCAGGGTGGGCATGAGCGCGAAGCCGAGCAGGATGTAGAAGAGGCGAGCGCGAAAGCCGACCTGGTTCACGGGCAGTCCGTCGGGAAGGGCACCACGGGGGGCAACAGCCTGAAGTTACAGGCGGCTGCTGCAAGGGACTACCCTGATGCACGCCAAAGGGTTACGCGACAGGATCGACCTCCATAGATTTCTTGGCTGGCCATTCAGGGAGGCGCGAGCAGAGAGCCCGCGGCGCCAGGAATGACCGCTTTCATGACGGCGACGCCGTCATCGGTGCCGCCCCGGTTGGTCTGCGAAGCGCAGAGGGGCGAGCCGGTGCACCCGGTCGCCGCTCCAACTTCCCCTCTTGGGATCGAATGAACACACGACCCTCGCGGAATGGATCGTCGCGCCCCGGCGCGCTCCTCCACCGCGGACCACAGGCGCTGAATGCGTCTCACGTTGCACCGGGCGGCTACGGCTTGCCCCTTCACGCGCCGAATGCGGCGCTCCTGATCGACTTCGACAACGTCACCATGGGCATTCGCTCGGATCTCGGCAACGAGCTCCGCACGCTGCTCGGCTCCGACATCATCAAGGGCAAGGTGGCGGTACAGCGCGCGTACGCCGACTGGCGTCGCTACCCGCAGTACGTTGTCCCGCTCGCGGAAAGCTCCATCGACATGATCTGGGCGCCCGCGTACGGCTCGTCCAAGAAGAACGCCACCGACATCCGCCTCGCCGTGGATGCCATGGAGCTCGTCTTCACCCGCCCCGAAATCGGGACCTACATCCTCCTCTCCGGCGACAGTGATTTTGCGTCGCTCGTCCTGAAGCTGAAGGAGTACGGCAAGTACGTCATCGGCGTGGGCATTCGCGAGTCCTCGAGTGACCTGCTCGTGATGAACTGCGACGAGTACTACAGCTACAATGCGCTCGCCGGCCTGGTGAAGAACAACGACGACGAGCCCGCAAAGAAGTGGGATCCGTGGGAACTCGTCACCGAGGCCGTTGGCCGCATGAAGCGCAACGGAGACGTCATGCGCAGCGATCGCCTCAAGCAGGTGATGCAGGAAGTCGACGCCAGCTTCGATGAGAAGGATCTCGGCATGGCCAAGTTCTCCCGCTTCGTGCAGGATGCGGTGCAGCGCGGTCTGCTCTCCGCCACCAAGCTCGAGAACGGACAGCTGGAGATCGGACTGCCCT
>JBBSVF010000232.1:0-5204 GCA_038233745.1 Gemmatimonadales bacterium | reverse complement strand
TTGTTCGCGAGCTGGCGGTGCGCACTCCCGGATTGCCCGTGGTGCTCATCTCCGGACATACCGGCGAATATCAGGTGCACGACTCCGGCGAGCGCATCGCCGTGCTGCCCAAACCGTTCAAGGTACAGGAGTTGCTCGCCTTCGTAACGGAGGCGCTTGCACGCGCATGTTCGCCCGGGCCGTCCGCTCCAGTGCGCTGAGTCGGTCGTTCGCCGGCGCTCAGAGAGCTGCCAACCGAGCGAGGTCGCCCTCCGAAACACCTTGACTTGGCCGGGGTTGAAGGGTTCGTCAGAAAAGTCCACTACCGCAAAGGACCGTTCGTCCGATGCCGTCATTGCGCTCGCGCCGCTCAACCCGCTGAAGCCGCTTGACCACTCCCACCAGTAGTCCCATCCCCCCTTCCGCAACGCCCGTCTCGTTCGCCCTTCCGGCGGACATTCAGGCGGTACGGGTTGACTCCACGCGGCTTGCCGCCGTGCGGGGGACAGGGCTGCTCGACTCGGAGGTGGAAGACACCTTCGACCGCCTCACCCGGCTCGCGGTAAAGCTGCTCGGCATTCCCGCAGCGTTCATTTCGCTGGTGGACGAGAATCGGGACTTCTACAAGTCGGCGTGTGGCTTCGACTCGACGCTCTCCAAGGCCCGGGAGATGGAGGGACCGACCTTCTGCCACTACGCGATCGAGCAGAGCGCGCCGCTCGTCATCCCGGATACCGCCGGCGATCCTCGCTATCGCGACCTGCCCACCGTAAAGACGCTCGGCATCGCCGCGTATGTTGGAGTACCGATGCTCGTGAACGGACAGGCGATCGGTTCGTTCTGCGCCATCGACAGACAGCCGCACCCATGGAGCGAGCGCGAGGTGGAAGTGCTGGTGGAGCTGGCGAAGTCCGCCCAGCGCGAGATCGAGCTGAGGAGTCGCGCGGCCGCGCTGGCGCGGGCAAATGCCTCGCTTGCGGAGAGCGAGGTGCGTTTCCGTACGGTCCAGGATGCCTCGCCCGTGGGCTTCACCCTTCAGCGCGCCGTGGCTGGCCAGGATGGCGCGGAGGCCAGTGGCTTCCAGGTCACCTTCGTGAACGACGCAGGTGTGCGCCTCCTTGAGCGCACCCGCACTGCCGTGCTGGGTTCCGCGATTCAGGAGCTGTTTCCGGGTGGCATCGGCCACCAGGTCAGGGAGGCGCTGCTGGCCGTGCTGCACAGCGGAGTCGACTGGTCCGCGGAGCTCTGCGGGACCGACGACTGCGAAGATATCGGCTACGAATTCACGGCCGTGCGCGTGGGCGAGGAAGCAGCACTCATTTTCTCGGACATCAGCGAACGCTTGCGCTCCACCCGCGAGCGCGAGTTTCTGCTCGCCTCGCTCACGGAAGAACGCCTCCAGCTGCAGCGACTCCTCGATGCATCGCCAACGGTGATGGCGATCTATGAGGGGCCGACGCATGTGATCACCCACGTGAACCCCACCTGGGAGCGCACGGTAGGAAAGCCCGGTGCCATCGGCATGACGTTTCGCGACGTCTTCCCCGAGTTCTCCGAGTCGGGGCTGTTCGAGCGCCTCGAGGACGTGTATCGCACGGGTGAGCCCTTCCGGGACCAGGAGGTGAACGTCCCCCTCCGCCGCTGGCCCGGGTCACCAATGGAGAACACTTATTGGGATCTCGTTTGGCAGCGTATCTCCTCGGTAGCCTCCACCGGTGCGTCTCCCGAGTTCGCCGTGCTCACGCATGCCGTCGACGTCACGTCCAAGGTGCTGGCGCGCCGCGAAATCGAGGAGGCTCGTGGTGAGGCTGTGAGCGCGCGTGAGCGCGCCGAGCACGCGAACGAGTCGAAGAGTCAGTTCCTCGTGATGATGTCGCACGAACTGCGCACGCCGCTGAACGCCATCGGGGGCTACGCCGAGCTGCTCGAAATGGGCATTCACGGCGAGGTGAGCGAGGCCCAGCTCGACTTCCTCGCCCGCATCCGCCGGAGCCAGCGACACCTGCTCGGACTGATCAACGGCGTGCTCCACTTCGCGAAGCTCGAGGCAGGTGCACTGCACTACGAGATCGTCGATGTGCCCATCGAAGAGATCGTCGCCACCTGCGAGGCGCTCGTTGCCCCGCAGGTGCGCGAGAAGGGACAGCACCTCTCGTTCGACGCCTGCGAGGAGACCATGCGGGTGCGCGGCGATCTGGAGAAGGTGCAACAGATCGTGCTGAACCTGGCGAGCAACGCCGTGAAGTTCACTGACGACGGCGGTCACATCACCATCTCGTGCTCGAGTCGTGACGACGGCATGCTCACCTTGTCCGTGACCGATACAGGGCGCGGGATTCCCGCCGACAAGGCGGCGCAACTCTTCAAGCCCTTCATGCGTGTGGAGTCCGAGCCGTCGCAGCACGAGGAGGGCACCGGGCTCGGCCTGGCGATCAGCCGCGAGCTGGCGCGCGGCATGGGCGGCGACATCACACTCGAGAGCGAGGAGAGTGTGGGGAGCACCTTCACACTCGTGCTGCCCCAGGCCTGACGATCCGCGCCCCGCTAGCGGCGCAGCGCGGCGCTGAGGATCAACAGGAGCACGAGCAGGAGCGCCACGAATACCACCCAGCCCGATACGCGTGCGAGCGAGCGCGGCGCGGACTGCGTGAGCTCCATCGTTCGCAGGACCTCGCCCGCTGACTGCGGCCGCATCGCGGGATCCTTGGCCAGCATCCGGGCGATCAGCGCCGAGAGCGGCTCCGGGACGTCGGGCCGGCGCGAGCGCACGGGCGCAGCCTTCTGCGTGGCGTGCGCCACCATCATCCCGTGCGTCGTGCGTCGCCCGAATACCGGCTCGCCCACGAGCAGCTCCCACGCCACGCAGCCGAAGGAGTAGATGTCTGCGCGGTGATCCGCGTCGGGATCGCACGCGGCCTGTTCCGGTGCCATGTACAACGGCGTGCCGATGGACGTGCCCACCTGCGTGATGGATGCGTCGAGCGCCGGAGTCCTGGCCTCGGTGAGCGCCTTGGCGATGCCGAAATCCGCCACCGTCGCGGACCCGCCGGCGAGCAGGACGTTATCAGGCTTGATGTCGCGATGGACGATGCCGCGCTCATGTGCGTACACCAGCGCTTTCGCCACATCCGTGAGGATCGCCAGCGCTTCACCCACACTCACTCCCGATTGCGCAATGCGATCGCCGAGGGTGATGCCCTCCACGAAGGGCATGGTGAAGTAGGGCAGCCCGTCGCTCATCCCGGCGTTGATCACCGGTACGATGTGCGGATGCTGCAGGCGTGCCGCCAGGCCGATCTCGCGGCGGAAGCGCTCCAGATTCACTCCGCGGGCCAGCTCGGTGGGCAGGACTTTCACGACCACCTTGCGGCCGAACGCAGTCTCCTCCGCGAGGAACACCCGCGACATGCCTCCGCCACCGAGCTCCCGCTCGAGGTGGTGGGAGTTGCCGAGTGACTGCTGCAGGGCGGTGAAGAGCTGGTCGGTCACGAGGGGTGCGCGCGGCTCTGGAGGTGGTGGGGCTCGATGGTGCGGAGCGGCCACGTGCGCTTAATGTACTTGCGCGACGGGCAGCAGCGCCCGTGCACACCGCGGCGACGAGACGCATTCCGCACTGCCGACCGGGAGTCTTCCTACGATCACCGTCGTATCGATGTCGAAGTAGCCGACCGGCACGAGGCGCGCGGTGACCAGCTCGCTGTTCGCGAACCATGCGGAGTCGGGCGCGGATTGTGTGGCGTCAGTGGAGGGGCGGCTCCGCAATGCGGCGGTATACTGCGATGCATACGCCCCCGGAATCACCAGCGCCACCTGGTTCGTGTATGCACTGCCGACACTCAACGCCATCGCTTCGCCTCGCTCGCCGTTCATGAGCGCGCGCAACAAGAGTGGCGATCCAACCCCCGCATCGACAGAGGCATTTCCACCGGTACTGAGGCGCGTGCCGTGCAGCCAGAGCGTGAGCGCAGCGCCTCTCACATTTGTCGCGCCCGTAGTGCGTGAGGAGTCGACCACGTCGCCGAGGCGCGAAGGGCGCGCTGCACTACTCGATGCGGTCGGTACCAGTGATGCGCGGGATTCTTCCAGCAGCACCAGCCGCGCTCGCATGCGCACGGGGCCCGAGATTGGAGACGACAGCACCGTGCCCCGGGATGGCTCGAAGTTGGCGCTCACTGCATCCCTCGGCGCATCAGCATCCACGCGACGCGATGCGATGCCATTCGGCACGATCGCCGTGACGGCTGGCGAACGCGGACCGAATCGCGCGTCGAGATACAGGAGGGTCGGTGTTTCGAGCGGCAACGCGAGTTCCAGGGTTCCTCGCTCCAGCATAAGGTGGCGACTCTGACCATCGCTCCGTAACGCCAACTCGCTCGCCACCGACACCCGGCCGTTAGCTTGCGAAACCGCGGGGCTGATGTCTACACGAATCGCTGGCCGGTTCCGCTCCGAAAGCCTGGGCACGGTGGGGGATATCGTGCCCGGAGATGGCGACAGCAGGAAGATCATCAGACACAGGACGCCGAGTGCGCGGACTGTCCGCAGCCGCACGCCTGTGAAGGCGCACCAGGCCAGGACAACGGAGCTCACCGCGGCCGCGATCCAGATCGCGCGGATCAGGCCGGCGTCCAGCAGGTGGACCGGTCCGGCCCGGCTCTTCCAATCGGCGGTCGCGAGCTGTGCGAATATGAGTACGAGAAGCGCGAGCGGTATGAGCCAGGCACGACCGGCCCAGAGTGCAACCAGCGCGACAAAGCCCACCACGGAGACCCAGGTCGCGGCAGACTGACGGAGCGCCACAAGTAATGTCTGGAATGGTACGGGCATCCACGAGAGTGCGAGCAGCTGGCCCACGATGCCAACGCCGACGATGAGGCCGCAGAGGAGGAGCTTGGCTGCCAGCACCGCGCGGGGATCGAAGCGGCTCGTGTAAGTGTCGGTGCGCTCACGATACGGTGAGTCCGCGAGTACGCTCCGCCCGATCACGACGACCATCAGGACGAAGGTCAGTGATATCGTCGCGATCGTCCACTCGCCAGGCCCGACCCGGCTGATCACCAGTCCCACGCCCAGCATCATGAACAGCAGAACGCGAATCGGCGTACGCTGGCGGAGGAGGTCGTGCCGGAAGGCACGTTCGATATCAGCGGTCCAGCGTGCGGCGGCAGGCATGCGGTAAACTCCCGAACTTCTCCTGGATACCGGCACACAGCGGCGATGTCGTC
>JBBSVF010000231.1:0-5224 GCA_038233745.1 Gemmatimonadales bacterium | reverse complement strand
GGAACTGTTGATCGAATTGCTGGCACGAAGGGACCTTGTCTGGAGCGAGCGGTTCAGCGTGGTCGACCGACGACACATCCGGCAGCGGCCGCTCTGACGGGAAACTGAGCTTGGCAGCCCAATAGTTCCTTGTACAGCACAATCTGAGAGTACGATTTGGCCAGAGGGTGATTTACGCAGGAAGACCCCATCGGGCTCGCGGGCGGGGTCAATACGTACGGGTATGCGGGGGGGGATCCGGTCAACTTCTCGGATCCGTTTGGGCTGTGTCCGTGGACGGAGTGTTTAGCGCAAGGGCTTGCGAATTGGGGTGCTGGTCGCGGCGGCGCGCTAGGCTCCGCGGCGCTGAATGCAGGAGCAGCGTTGAATGCCGGGTTGGAAGCGTCAGGGTTCAATGCCGCTGCGAATGCCGGTGACAAGATCGGGAACGGCGACATACGTGGCGGTCTGACCGATGCTGCAATCCTGATCGGAGGCGGGAAAATCGCCGGTGCAGTGGCGGGGCGAGTTGCCGGCGCACTAGGCAGGCGAGCGACCTCTATAGGCGTAGCAACAAACGAGGATATTGTTGCGAGCGTAAGAGCCTCTGGCGCTAGAGTGAAGCCGCACCCCACGAACACGGGGCAAGGTGTGGCGATTGATTTTGGTGATGGAACCGTGATCGATATTCGCGTGGAGACTCACGGCGGCCTTCACGGCAATGTTCAGCGGTGGGTGAATGGCAAAGAAGTAAGCAACACCCACGTCAGACCCTAAACAGAGCGGGCAATGCCAACCCATGTGATCAGTTTCGAAGTGCCAAGGGCTGATACCATCGAGTTTCCGAGTGATCGCCTCACCGATGGTCGGTATGAGTTCACGGTCGGTGGGGGTCAGAGCGTTGAGATCAGAGGCAATCGTGAGGGGCTGCTCTACCTGGCAGAAGTACTCGTGCGTTTCGCGCTAGGAGGTTACGGCGATGGATTTCATGCACATTTGCCTTTGAACAGCGAAGCTGGTGGACCGAATATCGATAGCAGCCCAGAGCTGACGATCTTTGCCGCGAACGAGAGTCCAGGGCCTTAGCCCGCGGCGAGACCACCGAAGTGCCAGACACAGAGAAGCCCGACCAGGAAGATCTGGTCGGGCTGTTTCTTTAGCCGCTGCAGGCGCGCTGGTGGGCGTCAGGAGGCGGAGGCCCAGCGGCGGGCCTGGTGCGTGAGGATGAGGGAGTCGAGGACGGCCTTGGCGATCTTCTTCTCGTCCGGATCGAAGTCGGCGAGGGCCTCGAACTGGAGCCGGAAATCGTCGCTGGGGCCGCGGGCGTCGGCGCCGAAGATCAGCTCGTCCGTGCTGACGGTCAGGGCGAGGGCGAGGCGCCGGATCACGTCGAGCGACGGCTGGGCCCCGGCCGACTCATAGCGGTGGATCTGGATGAGCGAGCAGGCGACCCGCTCGGCGAGGGCCTGCTGGGTGAGGCCGCGAGCCTTTCGGAGGGTGAGGAGCCGCTGGGCGAAGTCCAGCACCGGGGCGATCGGGGGCCGGCGATGCGGCCTGTGAGCGGATGGCAAGGTAGCGTCCTCGGGGAGGGAGTTGACGGAATGTGTCTGATCCGATAAATCATACACGTCGCAAGCGACGATTGACAGGTTTTGGCTGTCGCGGCGCTCCTCCTCTCCTCCGCCCCCTTCGTATGGCCCGCATCCCTGACGACGAGCTGGAACGCCTCAAGCGCGAGACGGACCTGGTGGCGCTGGTGCAGGCGGCCGGGGTCGAGCTCCGACGACATGGCGCGAACCTCGTGGGCCGGTGCGTGTTTCATGCGCCGGACGAGACGCCGAGCCTCGTGATCACGCCGGGCAAGAATCTCTGGCACTGCCTGGGTGCCTGTCAGGCGGGCGGGTCGGTGATCGACTGGGTGATGCGCACCGACCGGGTGAGCTTTCGGCATGCGGTGGAGCTGCTGCGCGCGCGGCTTGGGGGCGGGGCGTCGACGAGCGTGGCGCCGGCGGTGTCGCTCGCACCGCTCGCGGTGAAGGCCACGGATGCCGAGGCCATCGATGATGCGACGCTCGTCCGTGAGGTGCTCGACTTCTATCACGAGACGCTCAAGGCGAGTCCCGAGGCGATCGCGTATCTCGCGTCGCGCGGGCTCAGCGCGACCGACCTGATCGATCATTTTCGCCTGGGCTATGCGAACCGCACCCTGGCCTACCGGCTCCCGCCGAAAGCGAAGAAGGCGGGGGCGGACCTGCGCGGCCGCCTGCACGCGCGCGGGCTCCTGCGCGAGAGCGGGCATGAGCATTTCCGCGGGAGCATCGTCGTGCCCATCCTGGGCGAGCGCGGGCAGCTCGTGCAATGCTACGGGCGGAAGCTGCGCGATGATCTCCGCGAAGGGACGCCACTCCATCTCTATCTGCCGGGTCCGCACGCGGCGGTGTGGAACGTCGATGCGCTCGCGGCGTCGAAGGAGATCATCCTCTGTGAAGCGCTCTTCGACGCGATGAGCTTCTGGGTCGCCGGGTATCGAAACGTGATCACGAGCTATGGCGTGAGCGGCTTCACCGACGCACACCGCGCCGCGCTGCGTCGCTATGGGACCGAGCGCGTGCTCATCGCCTATGATGCCGATGCCGCAGGGGATCGAGGCGCAGAGCAGGTCGCCGAGGAGCTCACACGGATGGGCATCGAGTGCTATCGCGTGCACTTCCCGCGCGGCATGGATGCGAACGCGTACGCGCTCGCGAACGCGCCGGCGAGGGAGAGCCTGGGCGCGCTGCTGCGCGGCGCCACGTGGCTCGGCCGCGGGGAACCCATCATCGCGTCAGCAGAGACAACGTCTTCTTTAGCCGCTGCTCCTGCCGCACCACCGATCGTCGCGGCGAGTCCCGTCCCGGCGCCACCATCACCACCAGTCCCGTTAACAACCGAGCGCCGCGGCGACGATGTCCTGTGCACGATCGGTGACCGGAGCTATCGCGTGCGCGGACTCGCGAAGAACACGAGTCCCGATGCGCTCCGCGTGAATCTCCTCGCGAAGCGCAGTGAGGATGTCCATGTCGACACGCTCGATCTCTACGTCGCGCGCGTGCGCGGGCTCTTCATCGCGCAGGCCGCGAAGGAACTGGGCGTGAGTGAGGAGACGATCAAGCGCGACGTCGGCACGATGATCCTCGCGCTGGAAGCGCTCGTGGCCGAACAGACCACCGCGGCCCTGGCTCCGTGCCGACGGCGACTGCGTCGAGCATGAGCGATCCTGAACGCGACGCAGCCCTCGCGCTGCTGCGTGATCCGCAGCTCCTCGACCGCATCCTCCTCGACTTCGCGCGCGCCGGCGTCGTCGGCGAGGAAACGAACAAGCTCGTGGGCTATCTCGCGGCCGTGTCGCGGAAACTCCCCGAGCCGCTGGCGATCATCATCCAGAGTGCGAGCGCGGCGGGCAAGACGTCGCTGATGGATGCGGTGCTGGCCTTTGTGCCGCCCGAGGAGCGCGTGCAGTACTCCGCGATGACCGGGCAGGCGCTGTTCTACATAGCCGAGACGAACCTCAAGCACAAGGTGCTCGCCGTGGTCGAGGAGGAGGGCGCGGAGCGCGCGAGCTATGCACTCAAGCTCCTGCAGAGTGAGGGCGAGCTCACGATCGCGAGCACGGGGAAGGATCCCGAGACGGGGAAGCTCATGACGCACGAGTACCGCGTCGAAGGGCCGGTGATGATCATGCTCACCACGACGGCCATCGAGCTGGATGAAGAGCTCGTGAACCGCGCGCTGGTGCTCACCGTCGACGAGGGCCAGGCGCAGACGCGGGCCATCCACCAGCGGCAACGGATGCGCCGCACGCTCGATGGCCTCCTGGCCTCGACGGCGCGCGCGGATGTGCTCGCGGTGCATCGCAACGCGCAGCGCCTCCTCGAGCCGGTGCACGTCGTGAACCCGTACGCGCCCCAGCTGACCTTTGTCGATGCGCGGACGCGCACGCGGCGCGACCATGAGAAGTATCTCACGCTGATCGACGTGGTGGCCTTCCTCCACCAGCACCAGCGCGAACGGAAGACCCTCATGCAGGGCGCGCAGTCGCTCACCTACATCGAGGCCACGCGCGCCGATATCGCCGTCGCGAACCGGCTCGCCGACGCCGTCCTGGGCCGCTCGCTCGACGAACTGCCACCGCAGGCGCGGAAGCTCTTGGCACTCCTCACGCAGCTCGTGCAGGCAACCAGCGCGCGCGAACAGACGCCCCAGCACGAGGTGCACTTCACGCGGCGCACCGTGCGCGACTTCACCGGATGGACGGACTTCCAGGTGCGGGCGCATCTCGCGCAGCTCGAATCGCTCGAATACGTCATCACGCAGCGCGGCGCGCGCGGGCAGCGCTACGTCTACGCGCTGCTGTATCACGAGGCGCGCGACCACCGCGCCGCGGCGGACCACGCGTCCCCGCGCTTTCTCATGGGCCTCCTCGACACCGACGCGCTCCGCGCGTACGACGGAAAGTGTGAGGGGTCAGCCACTGAGAACGAGCATCCGCCGAGCCCAGTGCGAGGGGGGAATGAGCCCCCAGTGAGCATCGCGGTCACCCCGGCTAATTCGGCGCCGGTACGCGAGTTACGCGACAACCGTGCGATCCGCGGGAATCACGTATTAGGCAACGACGCGCCGGCGACACGTCGTACCGTACTGGTCGCCGCCGCCAAGGGATGAGTCCCACCGCGCTCGCCGCGACGATCACGGCCTATCTCGCCGCGGCCGAAGCCAAGGGCTATGCGGTGGGCACGCTCGCCAGCCGGCGCCGGCATCTCCGGGCCTTTGCCGAGTGGACCGATGCGCGCGGGCTCATCGCGCCGGACGCGATCACGCCGGGCCTCCTCGAACGCTACCAGCTCTGGCTTTTTCGCCGGCGCCAGGAGGACGGCCGCCCGCTCTCGCGCGCGACCCAGGCGAACATGCTCACCTCCGTGCGCATGCTCCTCGCGTGGGCCACCCGCACGAAACGCATCACGGTCAATCCCGCCGCGGAGCTCGAACTCCCGCGACTCCCCAAACGGCTCCCGCGTGCCGTGCTCTCGGTGAGCGAGATGGAACGCGTCCTCGCGCAACCGGATCTGACATCGCCGCTTGGGCTCCGCGACCGCGCCATCCTCGAGGTGCTCTACTCGACCGGCATCCGCCGCATGGAGCTCGTCGGTCTCGACGTCAGCGATCTCGATGCGGAGCGTGGCGCGCTCCTCGTGCGCGAAGGGAAAGG
>JBBSVF010000230.1:0-5237 GCA_038233745.1 Gemmatimonadales bacterium | reverse complement strand
CCTCGCCGTTGCGACGACCGGAGATCGGCGGCACTGTGCAGTTCACGCGGCTCCCCGCGGGTGCGTGGATCATTGGAGACTGGCAGGTCCGCGTGCCGCTGGTCACGCTCCGGGAGCGGCGCAGTCCCACCGCCATCGCCGGCATGAGTGTCGAAGCCACCTCCGCATCCGAAATACGGGTGGATACCATCCTCACCGGTTTCCGGACGGAGGGCGGACAGATTCTCGACGTGCGAGACCAGCACGGCAGCGTGCTCTGGGCGTCGGATCGGGCCGAGCCTGTCGTGTCCGGCGTGGTCACGAGCCCGGTACGCGATACCATCGCGGCGGCAATGCTCCTGGATCGTGCGCAGTCAGCGGTGGAGTGCCGCGCACGTCGCGAAGGCCGCGAACGGGATATCGCGGTAGCGCTGTCGACTCCGGTGCAGCAGTGGCAACCTTCGGGCGTGGACTCTGCGCCCACCATGCGGGCGATGCGCGGTGCCCCCACCGTACTGCAGGCAGTGGTCGATACCAGCGGCAGCGCACAGATGGCGTCCGTGCGAGCACTTCGACGCGGACCGGCGGTCGCCTTCTCCATGGCAGTGGATGCGCTGCGCGCCGCGACATTTCCTGTGGACGAGCCACTTCCCGGCTGCAGGATCCGGCGACTCATCGTGATGCCGTACCGCGTGCGTTTGGAGCGGTAGGAGGGAGTTGCGATTTCGGACTGCAGATCCTTCGCTACGCTCAGGATGACTGTCGCCGACCTGACACTCTCAGGACACTATCGCGTACAGCGGCGCGAAGGTGTACTTTCTTCGCGCACGAGCAAGGACATGCTCCACCTCCTCCCTCAGGGTGACCCTCGATGGCAACGAAGAAGACTGGCAGCAAGGCTGCTCGCAATGCGTCAAAGACGCTGACGTCGCGCAGCACGTCGAAGAAGTCGAAGAGCGCCGCCGGAAGCGCGCTGTCGCAGCGCAAGTCCTCGCGGAAGACAACCGCAAAGGTTGCGAAGAAGGCGTCGGCGACCCTGCGCGATGGGCGCACAGCGAAGGCCTCCAAGTCGGCTGCTGGCAGCGCGCTGTCACAGGCGGGCCGACGCAAGACAGCCAAGAAGGCGGTGAAGAAGACGGCGAAGAAGTCTGCGCGGAAGTCGACGTCAACGTCTGCCGTGAGCACCGCGACGAAAGCAGTGCGCAAGGCCGTCAAGTCCGTACGCAAGACGGCGAAGCAGGCAGTTCGCTCGGCGAAGAAGGCCGTACGATAGCGGGGCGGGCGGGCCTGACGACGTGAGCCGCTGTGCGCGTCGTCAGGCCAGCCCGTGTTCCGCTGCGAGCACCGGGTGGTGCGCGCCAGACGTAGCGGCGCTCGCGTCGCCCTAGAGAATCACCCGCACCCCTCCGAGTTGCTCGATCCGGTGCGGAAACCCCCCGCCCGGCGTACCGATGAACATGAGATTCTTGGGAACGCCGAGATGCCGGGAGAGCTGTTCGATCAGTTCAGGGCCGAACACGCCCTTCACCGCCAGGAAGTCGATTCGCAGCGGCGGGTACAGTCGATCGAGTGTGACGAGCTGCGCCGCGAGTTCCGTGGGAATCTCATCTTCCGCGGAGTACACGTGCACCACCTTCATGCGCGACGTCTGCTCGTTGCTCAGCACGTAGAGCGCGGCCCGGTTCAGCACGTCGAGCGCGTCGCCCTTGGTGAAATACACGACGCCGATGGATCCGATCTCGTTCATCTTGCCCACCAGCCGTGCATTCACTGACGCGTTCGCCGTGCGCGACGCATCGAGCACGCGGCGCGCCAGTGCCAGCAGCAGCGCGAGAATCTGCAAGCGGAACAGCATCGCGCCGACCACCGCGAGCGACACACCATAGTAAAGTGCGAAGATGGGGAGATCGTGCGGAGCGAGCGCGAGGTTGCCCGCGAGTGCAATCAGCACGGAGATGAGCGCCAGCCACACCGTTCCCCAGCCGGCACGCACATTCCGCGGCAACTGTGCGCGCCGGTACTTGAGCATCATGTTGCCCACGGCGAACAGTGCCATCACCGAGAGGAAGGCGATGGTGTAGATGCCGGCGAGCGTGACGATGTTCCCCTGCGTGATCACCAGGATCGATGAGCAGATCGCGAAGAAGCTGAGAATGATCCAGTGGTTGGTCTGCCGCCACCGATTCTCGCGCAGAAGCACCTTCGGAAGACAGCGATCCAGACTCATGCGACGCATGAGCCCCACCACCCCCACGTAGCTCGTGAGCACCGCGCCCGAGAGCACCAGCACCGCGTCGATGCTCACCCAGGTTCCGAAGAGACGTCCAGCCGAGATCGTGCCTATCGTCGAGAGCAGGTCCGGTGGCACCTTGCGGATTTCTTCCAGCGGCAGGAGGCTGAGCGAGAGGAAGCTGATGAGTGGATTGATGATCATCACCGCCATCCACATGTTGCGCAGCGTCTTCGGGAAGACTCCCTCCTTCTGCTCCTCGATGAAGTTGGCCGAGCTTTCGAACCCGCTGATGCCGAGCATGGCCGCCGCGAATCCGAAGAACAGCGAGTGCAGCACGCCGGTGGGCGAGGGGAGCGACCAGTTCAGGACGAGCAGGTGTGGATCCCTGATTACCGCCACGATTCCCGTGATCGAGAGCAGCGCGAGCGTCACCAGGTGCAGCACAAAGATCACCAGCGCGACGATCGCCGATTCGGAGACGCCGATGATGCTCAGCAGCGCGAACAATCCAAGCAGGCCCACCGTGCCGGAGAAGACGTTCAGATGCGGAATGAAGTTGTGGGCGTAGTGCATCGCTTCGTTGGCGCTGATCACCGCCGTAGCCATGTACGAGAGCAGCGTGAGACACGCCGCCGCGGCTGCGATGCGCTTGCTGGTGGTATTGAGCAGCAGGGTGTAGGTCCCGCCGTTCAGCGGAAGGGCGCTGCCGACCTCCGCGTACACCTTCCGGTACAGGTACAGCACCGCGCCCACGAGGAGCAGCACGAGTGGCGCGAGCATTCCGGACTGCGCCGCGGCGAGTGCACTCACATAGAGCACGCTGGACGTGATGTCGTTCCCGCAAATCGCCGTGGCGCTCCAGGTGCCGAGCTGGTGCTTCTTCGGCTGATCCAGATGCGTGATCTGCGCCGGACCTTCCAGGCTGGTGATCCGCTCGGCCTCTCCCCACCCGGGAAACTGCCAGGATTCGGGGGTGACGGCTGGACCGGCTGGCTCGCTCATCGCGCGACTCCGCTGCTCACGGAGTCGTGTCCGGCGCGAGCGACAGCGGTGCGCCCACCTGCTGCGAGATCACGTGGATGTCACGCTGCGGATACGGGATGGTGATCTTCGCCCGCTTCAGCGCATGCCAGATGGCCAGATGCAGATCGGACAGCGACGCGCGCGCTGCCCACGGATCGTGGCTCCATACCGACACCTCGAAGTTGACGGACGAGTCACCGAAGCCTTTCAACAGCACCACAGGTGTATAGGTATCGAGCCGATTGGGCAGCGACGTGCCGGCGTCGCGCAGCGTTTGCATCACCAGATCCATGTCGCTGTCGTACGACACCCCGACGGCCGCGCGAAGTCGATAGACCGAATCACGCAGCGTGAAGTTGGTCACGGTGTTCTGCACGAGAATCGAATTCGGGATGATCAGGTCTTCTTCATCCCGCGTTCGCGCGACCGTTGCCCTCAGCCCCATGCGACTCACGCGCACGAGCTTGTCCTCCACACGCAGCACATCGCCGGGCTTGATGGTGCGCTCCGCCAGCAGGATGAGTCCGGAAATGAAGTTCTGCGCGAGATTCTGCATCGCGAAGCCCATCGCCACCGCGAAGAAGGCGCCTGCAGCGAAGAGGGTTCCAAGATTGATCCCGATGGTCTGCGCCCCTGCCCCGAAGCCCATGAGCAGCACGAGGTAGCTGACCAGCCGCGCCGTGAGCGCCACCGTGCCGACGTCGTCGACCCCCCGGTACGCGAAGGTGCGTCGCACCCCCGCCTGCGCGAGGCGCGAGATGTAGAAGGTGACCAGCAGGATGACGCCGAGCACCGCGAGAGTGCCCAGGGTGATCGGTGTGCCGGCGACGGCGAAGAGCGGGGTCTCGCCAACCCGCTCCAGGGGCACGCCGTTCACCGCCTCCGGCTGCTCTGCTTCCGGTCAGCAAGGCGCGCAATCGTGCGCGTGATTCCACCGGCGGCGATGTCGAACGCTTCCTTCGATTCGCGGCCGGTGGCCGTCACGAGCGTGGGTCCGTGCCCGATCACGTTCGCACTGATCGCGCACGAGAGCACGGTGGCGCCCTTTGGACCGCTCACATCACGCAGGCGGACGCCGACGCTCGTGATGTCCTTGGCGAACTTGCCGATATGCATTCCCAGCCGCTCGGCGATGTACTCGCGCAGCTCCGGTGGTACTTCGATGCCGTGACCGCGGACGCGCAGTGGGGTGAAGGCAGCGGCGGTGCGGCCTCGCGTCGCCTTCGGAACAGTCTCGGCGGCAGCGCCGAGCCTCGACCCCGTGCGGGGTGACGGTGTGCGTGGGCTCATGATCTCAAACTATCCTCGGGGTGCGGAGCAGGCCATGCATTGGCCAGGCGCGCTCACCGGCCCGTCATTCTTCGCGAGGCAGAGCGCAGGGCTCCGTGGGCGCGGAAACAAATGTCTGGCCGCGGACCGCAAGCCGCCGTATTATGGGTCGAGAGACCTCCGCCGAGTGAATTACGTGCCACGTTTGTCTTCATCTGTACGTCCGCACGTCTGCGATGCGCATGCCGGAGAGGAGCGCGTGCAGCGCTCCATCGCGAGCGGACCCTCCCTCTGTTCATCGATCCGGGTGCGGACACGGTGGCGATGATGGCGGGCGTGCCGGACGGACACGAGACGCCGTCATCCACCGCGACCGGTGAGCAGGGGCAGGGGCGCCACATACTGGTCGTGGACGATGAGGCAAGCGTGCGCCGAATTACTGAGCGAGTGCTGCAGCGGGCAGGCTATCGGGTGACGGTGGCGGCGGATGGGCTCGATGCGCTGGAGCGATACGAGCAGGCCGGCGGGTCCGGTGGCTCGATCGATCTGGTGGTCTCGGACATCCTGATGCCGCGCATGGATGGCCTGACGCTTGTTCGCGAGCTGGCGGTGCGCACTCCCGGATTGCCCGTGGTGCTCATCTCCGGACATACCGGCGAATATCAGGTGCACGACTCCGGCGAGCGCATCGCCGTGCTGCCCAAACCGTTCAAGGTACAGGAGTTGCTCGCCT
>JBBSVF010000229.1:0-5244 GCA_038233745.1 Gemmatimonadales bacterium | reverse complement strand
GCTGAATTTTCGCATGGTCCTTCCTCCCCGAATGAGCTTCCCGACTCCGGCCGCGAGGGGCCTCGCCATTACCTGCAGCAGGTGTCCTGACTGACATGCCGGCGGATCCCGATGTTAAGACCCGGGAGAAGCGCCATACCCTGCGCCTTCAGCGCCTGTCCACTCCACACAGCACAACCTCCTCTCGCGTCGGGAAGGCGGGGTCATCATACTTCAGTTCAGACGTCGTCTACGCACTGCGCCAGGAGCGCACCCATGAAATCTCGGATCCCGGAGCTGGACGCCATTCTTCGCGAGCTGGAGCGCGAGGGTGAAATCGAGTCGATGGAAGACGCGAATCGCAAGCTCGCCCAGATCAGCCAGCGCTACAATGCGAGCCCACAGGCAGCACTCGGCGGACTGTCACCCGAGCAGGTCGCTCAACTTCTGGGCGGATACTGGCATGGCGGGCCCGGGCTCCATGTGGTGGACACCTTGGCGAACGACGAGATATCCGGGGCTCCGTTCCTCCATGATGCGCGCGTGCTGCTGCGTCTCGTGCTCGAAGCCGGGGTGGTTCGGGAAACGCAGGCGAAGTATCTCCCCCCGTCTCTGGTGCGCGCGATGATGCCCCTGATGAAGCTGCCGGTGCGGCCCTTCGGAGGAGCCGATTTCGGCCATCCGCCGCCGAAGAAGGAAGCAGACATTCCGTGGCTCGAAGCGCTCAGGCATACGTGCATCTTCGCCGGACTCATCACGCGTCGACGAGGTCTTCGTGTCACGAAGCTGGGCACCGCACTCCTGGCCGACGCGCGCGCCGGGGAGCTGTACGCGCTGCTCTTCCGCACATTGTTTCAGGAGTACAACCTGCGCGCCTTCGATCGATGCGACTACGCGGGCCTCCAGCGCACCATCGCGTACTCGTTCTACAAGCTCCGCCGTATGGCGGATGACTGGGAATTGGCCAAGGCGTTATCCACGGCGGCGTGGCTGCCGACCGCGAAGGAGGAACCTGACGTGCAGCCGATGTTCGGCGACATGAGTGACATCGCTTTCATGACGCGGGTGCTTCGTCCGCTCGTGCAGTTCGGACTGTTCGAGGAGCGCATGGTCCGCGGTGCCGAACGGTGGCAGATCCATTACGAATATCGACGCACGCCGCTCTACTCGCGGGTGCTGCGGTTCGAGCTCGCGACTTCGGCGCCACGCGATCTGTTTCTGATGTGAGGGACCTCGCGCGCGTTCGCGACGCGCGACATCTTTCCTGTATGTCGGCTACCTCCCACCCCTCCACGCCACGCGTCACCCTGGAAGACCTGTACGGCGAGGAAGCAGCATCCTGGATGCGGCTGACGCCGCAGCAGCGGTGGATGGAGACCGTGAGACTCGCAGCCTGGCACCACGCGCTCGGAGGCACCAGTGATCCCGACCCAGATCCGTCGAGTCCTTTCCACGATCCGGACGTTCGACGTGCGCGCCCTGTTGATGGGGGGACAGGCGTGCGTATTGTACGGCGCAGCCGAGTATAGTCGGGATCTCGATCTCGCGGTGCTGGCGACGCCGGAGGCATTTCCTGCCCTGGTCGCCGCCCTCGACTCGCTGCGGGCGGAAGTGATCGCGGTTCCCTCGTTCGACGTCCGGCATCTGGAGCGCGGGCACGCGGTGCATTTCAGCATTCCGGACGGCTCCGCCTCCCCATTGCGCGTCGACATCATGAGCCGGCTGCGAGGCGTGGATGACTTCGCCGCTCTCTGGGAACGGCGCACGACGATTGCCCTGTCGGACGGCACGTCGGATGGCGAGCTGCTGGTAGATGTAATGTCCCTCGAAGACCTCGCCGCCGCGAAGAAGACCCAGCGAGACAAGGACTGGCCGATGCTGCGCCGTCTGGTAGACGCGTCGTATGCCGCACAGCGCGACGCGGACGTGACCGCTGATCAGATAGCATTCTGGCTGCACGAGCTGCGCTCGCCGGAGTTCCTCTCGGAGCTCGTGGCCCGGTATCCCGAGGCGGCGATGAACTGCTCGCGAACCGTGGTGCAGGCCATGCTGCGGGGAGGAGACGTCAACGCTGCGTTATCGAACGAACAGGCAGCGGAGATGGCGGTGGATCGCCAGTATTGGGCGCCGCTTCGCCGCGAGCTCGAGACGCTTCGCCATGAGGCGCGACACCGCCGGTAACGCGAGGCAGTTCGACCGCGCAACGAATCACACCGGGGAAGAAGGTCGGCGTACCAAAGGAGTGCCGAGCCGCGTCTGTTTAGCGCCGCTCTCTCAGCCAGAGTGCATCGCCGGTGGCGGCGCCCAGCGTGGTGTTGTCGAACATGCACCACACCTCTTCTGCTCGCCTTGCGTCGGCGGCAAGACGCTCACCGATGGCCGCAAGCTGCTCCGGCCCGTACGCGGAATAGTACATGCGCGGAGAGCCGTGGAGCCGGTAGTACGCGAGCCCCGACCAGCCGCCCGCCCTCGCCGCGCCGGGTACGCACGAAGGATCCGCGCCCACGCGCGCGATCCGGTGCGATACGAGCAGCGTTTCGGCGTCCGATGCAAACCATGAGGCATGTCGCGGCTCGCAGCCGACGCTTCCTGCATACCGCGCCCGAAGCTCGCTGAAGAACTCATCGACGATCTCGGGGTGAAACGCGAGCGACGGTGGGAGCTGCACGATCAGCGGGCCGAGCGACGTACCGAGCCCGGTTACCTCGCCGAGGAACACGTCGAGCAGGACGTCGGTGGCCACGAGCCGCTGGTCGTGAGTGATGGCGCGCGGGAGCTTGGCCGCGAACTGGAAGCCCTCCGGTACACTCGCGGCCCAGCGCTCGTACGTCGCGCGCCGGTGCTGCCGATGGAACGACGAGTTGATCTCCACTCCGGGGAAGCGCGAGGCGTACCGCTCCAGGTGGCTGCCCGCGGCCGGAAACTCATCACTCCATTGCCGGGGGATCGTCCAACCGGCGGTGCCGATACGAAGGGTCACTGGGCGGCGATTGCGAGCGACATGGAAGGGCAGGAGAATGTGGGATGGAGGAGCGACTGGCCTTCAAGCTTTCGCCGTGTGCGTGCATGCGAAAGGGCGACGGATCAGCTGCGTGGCGATAACGGCATAGAGCCGACTGTTGTGAGCGAACACGGTGGTTCCATCGAGCACATTGCGCACGCTCCCGGTCATGGCAGGAGACGAAGGTCAGCTTGAGTCCTGACCACCTCTTGCTGTCGCTCGGCGGATTCGTCAATTACCTCTGACCTTCACATACCCGACACCGCGAGAGATCATGCGCCATCAACCAAGCCGCCGGGAATTCATGGGTGTTGCCATCGCCGGCGTCGCCGGCACATTCGCCCGTCCTTGGTTTGGCGCTGGCTCGGTAGCGGCGGCGACCAGCGCGCCATCAGCGAAATCGAGTGCGCTACTCGCAGACGGAGACCTTCTCGTACTGAACGCGAACGTGTACACGATGGATCAGGCAGCGCCACGCGCGCAGGCATTTGCGATCAGCCGCGGACAGTTCACTGCAGTCGGCAGTACGGCGCACGCCCGGGCGATAGCCCGAGAGGGCGCGCAGATCTTCGACGCACAGGGCATGACGATCGTTCCCGGCTTCATTGATTGTCACAACCATGCGGGCGGCGCAACACTGCTTTACGACGTACTCGTCGGTAATCCCTTCGAGGTCGAGTTCGTCACCATCGACAGAATTATCCAGAAGCTACGCGCGAAGGCGCAGCAGACGCCACCGGGAACGTGGGTGGAAGGTTGGTTCCACGACGACACGAAGCTCAAGGACAAGCGGCCGCTCAACATAAGTGACCTCGACAAGGTGTCTTCCGAGCATCCCGTTGCCGTCCAGCACCGCGGCGGTCACACCACCGTCTACAACAGCAAGGCCTTCCAGCTCGCGGGAATCACGAAGGACACACCGAACCCGCCGGGCGGGACGTTCGACAGGGACGCCAACGGTGAGCTCAATGGGCGCGTGACCGATCGCGCGCGTGGCATGGTTGCCCGGGCAGGGCAGCGTCCCGCGTTCACGCCCGAACAGGTTGCGCAGCGCGGCCGCGACGGCATCGCGCACATTTCGAAGCAGTTCGCGCGCTATGGCCTCACGAGCGTGCATCACGAGGGTGGAGATCTCGCCGCTATCCAGGAAGTCCGTGCGCGGGGCGACCTGCGTCATCGCGTGAGCTATGAGGCGAGTGGTGCCGTGCTGGACTCGATGCTCGCGAGCGGCATCCGGTCCGGCTTTGGCGACGAGTGGATCAGGTTCGGTGCGACGTCGGAACACACCATCGATGGATCATTCTCCGAACGGACGATGGCCCTGAGCACTCCCTACCCGGGCCAGCATGGGTACAAGGGCAACATCACCGAAAGCCAGAGCGAGCTCGATGCGTGGGTGGAAAGAATCCACCGGGCGAAGATCCAGGTGAACTGCCATGCAAACGGCGACGTCGCCATCGACATGTACCTCTCGGCATTGGAGCGCGCGCAGAAGCTGTTCCCGCTCCCCGACACTCGGCCCAAGATCACGCACTGCACCCTGATCAACGAGAGCCTGGTTCGCCGCATGGGGGCGCTGGATGCCGTGCCGGCCATGTTCACGACGTACGCGTACTACAACTCCGACAAGTTCCCCTTCTATGGTGAAGAGCTGATGAAGCGGAGCATGGCGTATCGCACGCTGCTAGACGCCGGCATTCATGCCGCGGCGGGCTCGGATTTCAGTCCCGGTCCCTTCGCCCCTCTCATGGGCATTCAGGGGATGGTGACGCGCACCGGCTGGGACGGAACCACCTGGGGCGCCAACCAGCGTGTGTCCGTGGATGAAGCACTCCGGATCAACACCTTCAATGGCGCGTACGCCTCGCACGAAGAATCGCTGAAAGGCTCTATCACCGCCGGCAAGCTGGCCGACTTCGTCGTGTTGGCGGATGATCCGCACACGGTGAGCCCGGAGCGGATCAAGGATATTCAGATCGTGCGCACGGTCGTGGGAGGCACGACGATGTACCAGGCGTGAATCCGGCCTGTGTAAAGCGAGGTCAGGTTGACCGTTTGATCCCCTCGCGGCATCACGGTACACGCACCTCCGTGCTCATGCGCCCGAGCGCGGCGCCAAGGGCGCGGATCTCCTCGCCATACCGTGCCCAGTCGCCCGCGCGTTGTGCACTCATCGCGGCATCGTAGTGGCGACGCGCTTCCGCAGCGAGCGCTGTCGTTGCCGTATCGACAGGGGGCGCGACTCCCTGAGCAGGCGCGCCGGC
>JBBSVF010000228.1:0-5249 GCA_038233745.1 Gemmatimonadales bacterium | reverse complement strand
TGCAGGACCGCTGCCTCCTGGTGGAGCTAGGGTCGGTCAGCCGGCGCTGACGTCATCCCCGGCACTCGCACAACCAGGATCCCATGCGGCAGGTCGAGCTGCCACCAGGTGGGCTTCAGTTCACGCAGCGCCGCGCCCAGCTCCAGCACGCGTCCCTCGCTCACCAGCACGCGGATGCCCTCCGCGCTGCGCAGCACCTGCAAGCGCCGGCCGGTGGCGGCGAGCGCTGATCGCGGATTGCCATGCAGGACCACCACCCCCGTGCGCACCGTCATCGACGGCGATAGCGCCTCGAACACCTCGATCCCGATCGGGCGGTTGTCCTCAGACACGCTGTCCACCCCGATCTGCCGGGTGACCACGTCGTGCCAGCGGGTCTCCGTAGTTCCGTCAGCATCCCGCACCGGGATGCCCCGGTCGTCGGCGCGTGGCATGGCTATCTGGAACAGCGCGCCGGTCCCTCTCCCGCGTCGCGATGCAATCGTGCTGTCGCCGGAAAAGGTCGTGGCCATGCGACGCCAGTCGAGTATCGAGCGCAGCGGTTCGAGCATCTCGGTCGCCACGCGGCGCGACAATCCGAATCGCTGCGCCTCCTCGATGAGCACCATCCCTGGCCGGACCGCACCTTTCATCGCCAGGTACCGTCCGAGTGCCGCACGCATCACCGGATCGCGTGGAGCTCGCTGCGACTGCTGGTAGAACGCCGCCTCTGCCGTGGCCCACTCTCCCGCGCCCAACAGACTGTCCGCACGCGTGTGAGGATGTCCACGCTGTGCGACCACAGGCGTCGCCAGCAGCAGAAGGAGACAGAGTGCGGAGCGCAGCGTCCCGATTGGTGAACTCCTCACAGCCGTGCGACCCGGGCCAGGAGGAAATTCGCAGAGTCGAGCATCAGGGCGCGCGGGCGCACGCTGAACGCCCCGGTCACGACAGTCGACGAACGCGCATTCGCCGGAATGTCCACCGCGGTGTCATGGGTCAGGCCCTCGGCATCGATGATCGTCACGGGGACATGCAAGGCATACGGTGCGCCAGACGGTTGCAGCGCCAGCACTTCCACCCGCGAGGTCGCCGCGTTCCACGCCCAGCCAAGGGTGACCGTCGCGACACCGGGACGCCGCAGCCATTGGTCGAAGAAGGCACGCAGATCGCGCCCCGAGCTCGCCTCGAGCGCTGTACGAAGATCGTCGCTTGTCGCCGTGCCGTTCACATGTGCCCGATAGTACGATCGCACCCCGCGAAAAAACGCGCTGTCGCCCAGCTCGCGATGCAGCATCGCCAGCACATACCCGCCCTTCTGGTAGCTGTTCGTGTTCAGCAGCGCGAGCAGATCGCGCTGCGTGCTGTCGATCACTGGGCGGGTCATCACCACCGAGTCGCGCAAGATCTGCGAGCGGATTCCTGCGAGCTCGTCCGCAAACGCGCGATCACCATGCGCGGCGCGCGTCCAGAGTGCCGCGAAGTAGGTGGCAAATCCCTCGCTCAGCCAGAGGTGACCCCATTCGCGCTCGGTGACGGCATCGCCGAACCACTGATGCGCCGTCTCATGGGCGATCAGACCATCGCGCACCCGGCCCTGCGGAAAGAGCGCGTCCGAGTAGAAGATGGCGGACGCGTTCTCCATGCCCCCGAACCGCGTGGCCGATTGCAGATGCGACAACTTCTCGTACGGAAAGACATCCACCAGCGTCTCGAACAGTCGCACGATCGCGGGCGCCTGCGCGAACGCGCCCGGCAGCGTGTGCACATTCTCCGGCATCACGTACACATCCTGCGCCACACACGAGTGTGCCGCGCTCGCAACGCATGACGCGTCGGCAAGCGGAAACCGCGTCAGCGGCCCCGCGCCGATCACCATGAGGTACGTGGCGATCCGGCGCGACTCGCGCCACCGTGTTTCCGTTCGCGTCACCCCGTTCAACACTACGGGGCGCGTCCCGGTCAACGTGCCATTGGCCACCACCGCGCGCCCCACCGGCGCAGCCACGCGCCAGCTCACGGTGGCCTTGTCACTCGGATGATCCACGGTGGGAAGCCACTGACGTGCCCGATCAGGCCAGTTGTCTCCGAACCATGTCCATCGCCCGCGCCCATCACGTCGCACGATCAGTCCATCCTGCACATCGCCCGCATAGCGTACGCGCACGACGCCCTCATTCACGCCGGCAGGCATCCTCACGACGACGGAGTCACCCGCACGCTCGAACGGCATGACGACGCCGTCCACCGCGACAGACTCGACCGTCAGCGTCCTCACAAGATCGAGCACCAGCCGCGGCGCGCCATTCATCCGCACCCGGATGCCGACATCGCCCGAGATGTGCGGACCGCTGTCCGGCAGGATCAGCGAGATATCGTAGTCCTGTACATCAACAGCGTCGCGCACCGCCGCCTGGGCCGGCGCGGTGTTCGACAGGACGATCAGCGCGGCTGCGCCGTGCAAAAGAGCGTTGTGCAGAGGTCGCATGAGGGTCTGATCATGATCGGGAAAGCTGCGTCAGCGCGCTGGCGCTGCCTTCTCGCACGAAACCCTCGTGACCGCAGAAAGTCCACCGTGGCACGCCATCGCGCCAATGCATGGCCCCACCCAGCGGCTACCGACCGAAGATCCGCCCGAGCATGCCACCCTCGTTTCGCGTCGAGGCGGCATCGGCCAGCGCGCCTGCAAACGCCACCGCGGTGGCGTACCGATCTTCGGCGTTCCGCTCCATGGAACGCGCGAGCACCTTCTCCACCGCCTCGCTGAAGCCGAGTTCCGGACGGGCCTGCCGCAGGGGGATCGGCTCGCTACGCAGGCGCGCGATCATCATCTCCTGTTGCGTCCGTCCCACGAAGGGCAGCTTGCCGCTCAGCATTTCGTACGTCATCAGGCCAAGGGAGTACACATCGGTTCGCGCATCCAGGGGCTTGCCACGGAGCTGCTCGGGACTCATGAACTCCGGTGTCCCCAGGATGATGCCCGTGGCCGTGAGCTTCTGCAGCTCCGCGTCGGCCCGTCGTTCCTTCGCCAGTCCGAAATCCATGACCACCGCACGCTCGGCGCCCGACGCATCCGTCCGGATCATCACGTTCTCGGGCTTGAGATCGCGATGCACGATCTTGAGATCGTGCGCCACCTGCAGACCGGCGGCCATGTCGTTCACGAACCCGACGACTTCCGCGAGCGGGAGTGCTCCCTCCCGGTTGTTGCGATCGGCGAGAATCTCGCCGTCCACGAAGGGCATCACCACGTACACGAGTCCGTCCGCAGTCTCACCCATGCGGATGATGTGGCACACACTGGGATGCTCCAGGCGCATGCCAAGGCTGGCCTCGCGCTTCAGACGCGCCATCGCGTTCTGATCCGCCGAGAGGGCTGCCGACAGGACCTTGATGGCGTACCGATCGCTGGTGGAGACATCGTGCGCGAGATACACGAACGACATCCCGCCCTCGCCCACCTTGCTCACGATCCGGTATCGGCCGTCCAGCACCTGGCCGATGAGATTGCTGTGACTCGTTGACGCAACTGGATCTGCGCGGCCCACCGTTGTCGCGCGCTCCGCGGCCGCGGGCGACGCAGCGCGTGCGACCAGCTTGCTGCCATCCCGCGTGCAGAACTTCGCGTCGTCATCATACGCGGTGCCGCATGTTGGACAGCGCGTCATGAGCCCGACGCCTCGAGGAGCGGCCGGAGACCTGCCCACTCGATGTTGCCGCCACTCAGCACCGCCACGGTGCGGCCGGCGGGCTTCGCGATCCCCGCCATCAGCGCCGCGACCGTGATCGCCCCGCTGGGCTCGGCCACCACCTTCATCCGATCCATCAGGCGGCGCATGGCGGGCGCCAGCAGCGCGTCGTCCACCTGCACGACCTCGTCGATGTACGCCTGATGATGCGCAAAGGCAATCTCGCCGACCTCCACCGCCAGCAGGCCATCCGCCAGTCCCGGCACTGACGGGATGCGGACCGGATGTCCGGCCGCACGTGCGGACGAGAGCTTCGGCGCATTGGCTGGCTCCACGCCAATCACGCGTGCATGCGGTGCCCGCAACTTCACCGCCGTTGCGACGCCAGCGCTCAGTCCTCCTCCACCCACCGGCACGATGACGGTGTCCACATCCAGATCATCGGTGATCTCGAGACCGGCGGTTCCCTGTCCGGCGATGATCCATGGGTGATCGTAGGGCGGCACCATCGTGAGCCCTTCGCGCTCCACCAGTTCCATTGCACGCTCGAACCGATCCTGCGTCGTCGTGCCAGCCAGCTCGATCCGCGCACCGAGGCGCTCGGCGCCGTCGCGCTTGGCCGAGGTCACCGAGGTGGGCATCACCACCACGGCGCGACACTCGAACAGCCTCGCCGCGAGCGCCACCGCCTGCGCATGATTCCCTGACGAAGGTGCCACCACGCCTCGCGCTCGCTCCGCACTGGTGAGCTGCGCGAGAAAATTGTACGCTCCCCGGAACTTGAACGCGCCGCCGCGTTGCAGCATCTCAGGCTTGAGCCAGATGCGCTCTCCGAGCTGCTCGGAAAGCTCGTCGTAGGGCAGCAACGGCGTCCGTACGGCAACTGTCGCCAGACGCTGCGCCGCGGCGCTGAGATCGGAGAGCGTGATGAGACCGGTCATTCCACGAGGGACAGGGTCACGCGAAGATGCGGTTGCGGCCCGCGCTCTTCGCCTTGTACAGGGATCGATCCGCCTCCTGCAGAAGCATCTCGGGTGAGATGGGGTCGGTGCCGCGGGCCAGTGCCACTCCCACCGAGATCGTCACGCGCATGGGCGACGATGACGCGCCGAAGGCGAAATCATCCGCCTTCCGACGCAGCCGCTCAGCGAACGTGAGCGCGCCCTGCCACCCGGTGTCCGGCAGCACGATCACGAACTCGTCACCACCCAGTCGCGCGACGGCATCGGTGTCTCGCGCCGTGCTCTTCATCATTCCGGCCAGCTCCTGCAGTACGATGTCGCCGAAGGGATGGCCCCGAGTATCGTTGATCTGCTTGAAGTGGTCGAGGTCGATGGCCAGCACCGCCACGGTGGAACTGCGGCGCTTGGCCGAGCGCCATTCCACGCGCAACCGCGTTTCCAGCGCCCGGCGGTTGAGACATCCGGTGAGCGGATCGGTGCCGATCTGTTCCGCGAGCCGCGACCGCATGGCGTCGAAGCTCCGAGCCAGCAACGTGAGATCGTCTGCGCGTTTCTCCCCGAAGATGTCGATGTTCGGCGTGAGATCGCCCTCCTCCACCAGCTTGCAGAAGAGGCGGAG
>JBBSVF010000227.1:0-5258 GCA_038233745.1 Gemmatimonadales bacterium | reverse complement strand
CTCTCAGCCAGCGAACACTCAGTGCTGCAGTGAGTGCATCTGCATGTGCACGTGTGTTGCTGCTGCATGCACAGGCATGGGCTGACACTTACTTCTACATACCCATGCGGCAAGAGCACAGAGGCGTTGGAGGTATATTTTTTGATGATTTGGACGACATTGGTCCTCCAGCTGTGCAGAATATTAAAGCTACTTCAACATCGACTTCAAGCGCAGCAGGACAATTTGCACGAGCAGTTGCGCTGGCGTTCATGCCAACGCTTCCACCCACCCACTCACCGGCGAAGTTCCAGGCCGCCTCGGGATCGGTGCGCACCTCCCAGCGCCTCAGGTACTTCCCCGGCACCTCGTCCCGGTAACTCAACTCCGTGTGGACGCCGCGGCGGTCGGCGGCGGTCTGGAATCCGACATCATTGATCTCGTAGCCCGGGCTCGTGACATAGGCGCGCGCATTCCGCTGCCAGGCGCCCGCAAACTTCCCGATCGCCACGAACGACGCATAGCCGGCGAGGGTCGTCGCTGACGAATCGAGCGTCAGATGTGAAGCATCGGGGCGCTGGAAGAAGCGCGCGGAGGAGCGCTGGGTTCGGACTATCGCTAGCGGACTCCCGTTGACGACGCTCGACGTGAGCTCGGCTGCGAAGGCGTAGTCGCGATTCCCCCACTCGTGACGGTAGTCGGTACCGGCCACGTAGGCCGACGAGCGAAGTGCGTCAGCAAGCGCGGGGTCCTCGAAGGCGCGATGAACGGCAGTGAGGATGCCTCCCGCCGAGGTGCCGCCTGACGCGGAGCTGCGCCGTGCCCGTGCGGCGAAGTAACTGGTCATCGGCTCGATCTCCGACGCGAGCCTGGTACCCGTCGGATCAATCAACGACACCCGTTCGCGATCGGTGATGGCCTCGAGCATGCCGAACGCCCAGCCCTTCGCGGTCTTGCCGGTGACTTTCGCTGCGCCGAGGATCGTGGCCCTGAGTGGCGCGTCGGAATAGGCGGAGGCAGGCGTCGCTCCCTGTGGCGCTCGTCCCACGCGGCGCGAATACAGCAACTGCACGCCGCGGTTCAGGCTGCTGCCGAAGCGGAAGATGTCCGCGCCTTCCACGAAGAATGGCCGCCGCTCCTCGAGCCGCGTCTCGAACGCGGAGAGGTTGATCTGCGCTGGATCAGCCTCAACCTGTCCGAAATCGGGATTGACTGTTCCATTGAGCGTCACGTTCGAGGTGATGCGGAACTTGACGTCGCCACCGACACCGGCGCGATACGCAGAGCGGCCGCGGAATGGATTGACGAAGCCGACAGCGGCATTGAGGGGGACGTCGCGATAGTCCGCACTCGTGAGCAGGTACGGCAGCAACTCGAACCGGTGCGCACCAGCGCGCGCGTTCACCCCGTCGAGGTGGGCGAAACGCGGCGGGCCACCGCGCTGCTTCTTCGGCGTGAAGGCGTAGACGTCGTATTCCTGAATGCGCGCAATGCGACGCTCGAGCTGGATCCCCCACGTCAGCGAATCACCGGGTTGAAATCGGAGCTGGCTGAGCGGAATGCGCATCTCGGCAGTCCACCCGGAGTCCGTGACGGTGGTGTGCGCGTCCCACACCGGATCCCACGACGTATCGCCACCGCCACCGCCACCGCCGGTCGAACTCACCGTCTCGTCCCGTTTGACGCCGGATGCGTTGATCACGAACCGGTAGGCCGTCTGGTGATCGTGCTGACTGTCGAACTGCACCGAGAAGACATCCGAGTCCGTGAAGTTCGCATCGCGCCGTGCGAGGCGGAGCGACACCGGAAATCGGTCGACGAGCGTGGCGGCCACGTACACCGCTTCCTCGTCGAACAGAATGCGGACCATTGTCGGTTGCGACGCTGGCTTGCCTTCCTGCGGGTCGAGTTGCGTGAACGCGGTGATCGGCGTGGCGGCGCTCCATGCCGGCTCGTCGGCGCGACCATCGACGACGATGCGCTCCGTGGTGCGCACGGCGTGGAGTGTCGCGGCTGCCCCGTGGCCGGCGGCGGCGGACTCCAACACCGGGACGCTGGGTGCTGGCACCTGCTGCTCCTGCGCGCCGGCACGAAATGCGAGTCCGAGCGTCGCGAGCGCGATGACCGCCGGCATGTGGGCGCAGAGCAGAAAAACCGTGACTCCACGGCGGACGCGAACGAAGATCAGCATGGGGAACGGATGCGGCGGGGCCGACCACGGACGTTCGGCATTCAGGACTAGCCTTGAAAGCTAATCCTCTCTCCTGAATACGTTTGTGACCGGCGAGCCGTTGATGGGGGGCGATTGCCAGGAACCTTCGCCGCATTCCGCTTCAACCCCTGCAGCTTCGCCCGCTCCATCGGCGAGTCCTTGAATGCTGCGCGGACTTCCGCTCCCCCGAAACGCTTCTTGTACCGCCCTCGCGGCCACGTGGCTGCGGGTCGTCTCGAGCGGAGGGTACTGTTCACTGCTTCGTCGCGATCCGTCGGGCGAAATGCGGAACGCGCCCACGATGATCCTGGGCATCCTGCTCCGGGCTGTGCTCGTTCTGCTCTGGTCGCGCCAGGGCCGCCCGAGACCACCGGGTTTCGCACAGGCAGCGCTGCCGCGTCACCTGCACTCGCGGCGCAGACCCACCCCTCAGAAGAGGCTCTGTTGACGCGAAGTCACTCGTGCGGTGATAATCCTGTATGAACACACGCACTGGCGGCGCAGAGGGCTCGCTCGCGAGGGACGCCCTGAGTGAATCCGGGCGCAGTGAGAGCGTGAAGAACCTGCGGACCCCGGTGCTCGTGGTCGATGCGGGAAGTCCGTCGATCACCGCGGTAATCCGACCGGGGTGAGCGCGCCGCTCAGTCTCATTCTGGTCGTCGCGCTGGCGTACCTTGCCGCCCACCTTGTGGTGGACCGGCTCGCGCGTCGGTTCGTCATCGTCTCTGGCGCCGAGTATCTGCTGCTCGGCATCCTGCTCGGTCCGCGCGCGACCGGCCTGTTGACCGCGGACGTGTTGCGCTCGTTTGCGCCCCTCACGACGCTTGCGATGGGGTGGCTTGGCGCGGTCGTCGGAATGCAGCTCTATCTGCGCGAGCTTGTGAAGGTCCCGGGGATCATGTTCCGGCTCGCGCTCATCGAGTCGCTGCTGACTTTTCTCGTCGTCGCGGCGGTCGAGGCAGCCGCCGTGGCATGGCTCTACGACCTTCCGTTGGCGGAGGCGCTTCTGCCTGGGGCCGCGCTGGGGGGTATCGCGGTGGCGTCATCATCCCGCGGCGTGGAGCTGGTTGCCCGCCGCCTCAACGAGCGCGGGGTCGAGCTGACACAGCTCGGCGTTTCGGTGCTCGTGAACTGCCTGTTTGCGGTCGTGGCGTTCGGATTGCTCGCCAGCATATGGCA
This sequence comes from Gemmatimonadales bacterium, assembly GCA_038233745.1. Taxonomy (GTDB): domain Bacteria; phylum Gemmatimonadota; class Gemmatimonadetes; order Gemmatimonadales; family Gemmatimonadaceae; genus AG11. The sequence goes on along the minus strand of JBBSVF010000227.1, from coordinate 1,888 downwards.
TCGGCCGGTGTTGGGCAACGGCCGCCCGATCACCGCCACCGAGTGGATGGTGATCACTGTCGGCATCGGCATCGTGGCCGGCGTGCTCTTCCACCTGTTCGTGCGCGACGAGCGGGATGCGGACCGCCTCTTCGTCTCACTCACCGGCGGCATCATCCTCGTGAGCGGAGCAGCGACGTACGCGGGCCTGTCACCCATTCTCGCCGCGCTCGTCTTCGGCGCGATCCTCGTGAATACCTCGAGCAATCGTCAGGAGCTCGCCGCGGCGCTCGTGCGAGTGGAGCGTCCACTGTATCTCGTGCTGCTGGTGTTCGCCGGCGCGGCCTGGCGGCCGAGCGCGCGTGCGTGGCTCTGGATGCTGCCCGTCGTCCTCTTTCTCGTCGTCCGCGCCATGACCAAGATCGGGGGTGCGCGGCTGGCGGCACGGGCCAGCGGCATGCTGCCCGTCCTGGGTCTCGATTGGGGGCGAGGCCTCGTTGGCCAGGGCGGCCTCGCACTCGCCATTGCGCTCAACTACGTGTACCAGGATGGCGGAACGCTCCCGTACTTCGTCTTTACGGCTGCCATAGCGTCGGTGCTGTTCACCGACCTCATTTCGGCCCGGCTGGTGGAATCCGTGGTGGCGCCGCTGATCGCGCGCCGCCGCCGGGGCGCGCCGCCGGAAGCGGAGGCACACGCAACGCATGATGCCGTGCCACGGGGCGGCGAGGCGTAGTCGTGCAACGCGTCTTCGTGCTCGGTCTCCTGTATCTCGGGATGCTGCTCGTGCAGCCTCTCGGCGCCGGTGGTCATGGGTCGGAGGCACTGCTCGCGTTCGGGTTCCTCATCCTGGCCGCCTACACCTCGGGAGAACTCGCCGATTCGTGGCGACTGCCGCGGATCGTCGGTTACCTGATCGCGGGGGTGGTGTTCGGGCCGTCTGCACTCGGAATCGTGAGTACGGAGGCGACCACCGAGCTCGCGCCGGTGGGGTCGCTCGCCATCGCGCTCATCGCCTTTCTGGCGGGCGCGGAGCTGCGCTGGTCGGAGGTACGTGAACGCGGTCGTGCGATCACGCGTATCCTGACCGCGGAGCTCACACTGACGTTCCTCGCGCTGGCCGGACTGCTCGTCCTGATGCGCGCACACGTCCCATTCCTCGCCGGCGAACCACTCGCGACCGTGGTGGGCTTCGGCCTGTTGTTCGCCTCGATCGCGGTCGTGCATTCGCCCGCGGTGACGATGGCGCTTCTCGCCGAGACGCGCGCTCGAGGTCCGGTTGCCCGGACGACACTTGGTGTCGTGCTGGTGTCCGACGTGGTCGTGATTGTGCTGTTCAGCGGGGCGCTCGCGCTCGCCCGCACCCTCGTCCCGCCGTCGAGCGCGGATATCGCCGCCGTCTCATTGGGCGGTGTGGTCTGGGAGCTCGGTGGCGCCCTCCTGGTCGGCGCGCTGCTCGGCGGGGCCGTGGCCCTTTACCTCCGCCTCGTGCGGCGCCAGCTCGTCCTCTTCGTGATCCTCGTGGCCTTCTTTGGCGCCGAAGTGGCCCGGCTCGCGCACGTGGAGGCGTTGCTTACCCTCCTCGTCGCCGGCTTTGTCACCGAGAATGTGTCGCGGCAGTCTGACGGCGAGGCGCTGCGGCACGCCGTGGAACGGTCAGGCGCCCCGGTGTTCGTCGTGTTTTTCGCCCTTGCGGGCGCCTCGATGGTGCTCGGCGACGTGGTGAAGGTCTGGCCGCTGGTCATTCCGCTGGTCGTGGTGCGCGCCGCCGGTATCTGGGGCGGGTCGCGACTCGGAGCGCGATGGGCGGGCATGCCCGCTTCCACAGGCCGCCACGTGTGGATGGGCCTCATTTCGCAGGCTGGCGTGGCGATCGGTCTGGCGACGGTGATCGCGGAAGTCTACCCCG
>JBBSVF010000226.1:0-5263 GCA_038233745.1 Gemmatimonadales bacterium | reverse complement strand
TGGCATCGCTGCACGAATATCACTTCTCCAGGCGGACGACGAGGTCCGCGAGGTCACAGCCAGATGCGATCCATTGCACGACTGTACGGTCGGACCAGCTTCGCCATCGCTGCCGGTACCATGCTGCTGTCTGCTTGTGCCCGCGACGTCACTGCCCCCTCCGCCGAAGTCCAGGGCGGCGCGCTGAGCGCGGTGTCTGCCTTCCAGCCGACCGCTGCCACCAAGGCGCTGTTCGGCGTCGTGGATGGCGTCTACAGCGTCACCTTCGACCCCACGCGTGATCAGTCCTTCCCGCTTGGCCCCAACCGCCTCGACATGCCAGGCCGCTCGGTCTGCCGGCTCGTGGGATCGGGATACGGCTCCGACTACTGGAACCGCTCCTGCACCCCGGAAACGGCACCGGTCACCCTCACGGTGACCATCAAGGGCGCCGCGACCGATCATCCGAGCGTCGACTTCCAGCCGGCGATGCGCTTCAATCCCGACAAGACGGTGCAGCTGTTCATGTACGTGCCGAATGCCACGCAGGCGGACGCCACGAACTGGATCATGAAGTATTGCGGCACCCTGGCGCCGACATGCGTGGACGAGTCGGCCTCCGATGCGCAGCTCAAGTCCTATGTCGATCGCCGAGCGAATGTCGTCTTCCGCCGCATCAAGCACTTCAGCGGGTACGTCGTCGCCGAGTTCAGTGACAACACGGAAAGCCAGCCGATCACCGGCGGATTCTGATCGAACACTGCTGCTTCACCGCACCTCACTGATACCCTACCGCAGCGCGCACCGCGCGCCGCTACTCTCGGAGACTTCCATGATGCTTCGCATCACGCGATCCACGGCGCTGCCGTGCGCCGCACCGCTCGAACACTCAGGCTACATCATCGCCTCGAGCTGAACACCTGACGTGGCGCTGATGAAGTGCCACGACAGTCGAAGGGCCGGATCCGAATGCGGATCCGGCCCTTCGCGCATGGTGCCACGGCCCCTGTCGCCCTGAGCGGAGCGAAGGGCCTGCAGGACTGCCGATCCTTCGCTGCGCTCAGGATGCCGGGGGACGCTCAGGGCGACGGGTGACGCTCAACCGATCGTGACAGTTCCCGACGTGGCGTCGTAGCTGGTGGGATATGTCTGAAGACTCGACGTGTGCTGCCCACCCTGCCAGGTACCGTCTACGGCAAAGCGCGCCAGATGATTGGGGCACAGGAAGCCGGAGCCGTTGACATTCACCGTCGTGCCCTCGTGCGTGCAGCGGCGCGAGACGGTCACGAATGTGGAGGCGCCGGTGCGGGCGACGGCGTAGGGAGACGAGTTGATCGTGAGCACCGCGATTCCGCCAACCGTCGCCAGCGCAGGATAATCAGCGAGCTTGATGGACGTGGTGCCCGAGAGCGAGGGGGCGGTGGAGTCTCCCGCCGCGCCGCACGCCGCGAGCGCACCCAGCGCCGCGAGCATCGCGCCCTGGGCTAGGAAGGTCCGACGGCCGATGCCGTCACCCGCCAGGCCGCGAGGGCCGTCGCCACATCCACTGGAACAGCCCGTACCATGGTCGGTCATTCGAGTCATCATCCGTGGAAAGTATCAGTTAGTCGGCGCTGCTGAGACAGCGAGAGCGCACGGGATGAAACACCCGTGCGCTCTCGTCGGTTCCGTCGACTGCGTCAGTTGCAGTCGGGTCGGCCACGCGGCAGCGGCACACTGCAGCGCTTTGTGGTGCCGTCACGGGTGATCACCAGGGAGGCGGTTGCAGAACCATCGTACGAGATCACTTCGCGGCGTGTGGAGCTGCGGCTCGTGCCATTGGCAGACGTGAGCACCGCGGTCATGGACCGCACAACGGTCCCGGCGGTGGGGTAGGTGGGGCGTCCGCCATCGACCGGAATCTTCAGTCCGCTGGTGGTGTCGCCGATGACGCGCTTCACCGAGAAGGTGCCAGCGCTGTCCCTGCCCGTGCTGCTCTCGGTGCCGGACGACGCGCCGTCAACGGTGCGCAGCGTGCTCCCCTTGGCCAGACCCGTCACCACCCGGTCGCTCACATGCGACACCGTGGTCGTCGCACTGTCCCGGCGCGTGAACGTGCCGGCGGCAGTCACGTGCGAGGTCACCGAGTTCGTGGCGCTGTCGAACGCCGACTGAACCGCGCCCGCCGCAGTCTTCAGCACGTACGTGCGGGTGGTCGTGATGCCGTCGCGCGTCACGCCGGCACAGCTGATCACGCCTGACGCGAAGATGCAGTTGCCGGAATCGCGCACAAAATCGAACGGGCGCCGGCCGCCGTCGGGCCCACCCACGAAGTCGAGCCCGAGACCGCCGCCCATGAAATCATGTCCCCCGGGAAGCCCGCTGCGTCCGCGCTCGCCCCTACCATGTCCGTCGCCGGGCAGGAACCGCGCGCTACCATCCGTGCTGCTGTAGCTGCTGCTCACCCCGTCAAAGCTCAACGGCGTGCTGGTGAAGGCCGCGTCGAGCAGCGGACTGCTGTTCAACCCAGTGATCCGCTCGGCGCAGGCCGCGGACAGCAGGGCCGCCGACGCTGTGACGAGCACGCGCATCTGTCGCTTCATCGTGATCTCTCCTGAAATCCGGCGTGCCGTGTCGGGCATGTCCCGCGCGTTGGTCGCCGTTCGAGCAGTAAGACACAGCGCCGTCAACACACCCTCTGTTGGCAGTTCACCACCCCGATTCCGGCATCCACGGGGTGAGGGCGTCGCGCAACTGCTTCAGGGCGCGTCCCATCCGCGCCTCCACACTCTTCACCGAGATGCCCAGCTGATCCGCGATCTCTCCATACGTCAGTCCGTTCACGCGATTGAGTTCGAAGACTTCCCGCTGAGGTACGGAGAGACCGGCGATCGCGTCGCGCGCCGCCCGTTCCAGCTCCCCCGCCACCACGCGCGCATCGGCCGGCGGCGACCCACTGGGCCCGCGCACGTTGATCTCCCCGCGCTGCGCCGTGCGATCGGAGCGCAGTCGATTGAGCGACCGATTGCGTGTGGCCTGCTGCAGATATGCCCGCAGCGGACCGGTGAGCGCGAGTTTCTCGCGCCGCTTCCAGAGTTCGAGCAGCACGTCCTGCGCGATTTCCTCGCCGAGGGCTCGTTCGCCGAGAATGCGTCCGGCGGTCAGCACGAGCGACGGGTAGTGCTCGCGGAAGATCTGCGAATAGCAGTCGTCCCGGCTCGCGCGCAGTCCCGTCAACAGCTCGGCTTCAGTCACGCGGGAGAGGGCGGGAGAATGGAGAGGAAGGAAGCGCACTTCCATATGCTGCTGCCAACATACCATGTTTTCCCACTCCGCGATTTGCACGTAGGGTGCCGCGCGACTCCTGTGTCCCTTGCGCATGAACGACCCTCTCGAGCCATCCGGTCCCACCGAATCGGACTGGGAGCAGATCGCCAGCTACCTGGCTGGTGAGATGTCCCCGGCCGACGCCAGCGCGTTCGCGGCCATGCTGGCGGCGCATCCCGCCCGGGCCGCGCTCGTTGAGTCGCTGGCGATCCACGGCGAGCCGGCTGCGATGGCCCCGCCCAGTGACATCGAAACCGAACACGCGCTGCAAATGGTTCGGGCCCGACGGAATGATTCCATGACACGGACTGCTCGCCACGACGAAGCGCCGGTGGTTTCGCTCGACCGGTATCGTTCCCGCTGGCGTGGCGCGCGGGCGCGCGCCGCCGCCGCCGTGGTACTCGTGGCGGGTGCCGGATTGCTCTTGCGCGAGACAACGGGGCGCGACGCCGGAGCCCCCGTGGCGACCGGCGCGATCCACCAGACCGGTGTGGGGGAGGTGGAGAGTATCCGACTGGGCGATGGCAGCCGCGTGATCCTGGGACCGTCGAGCACCCTCACGGAGCAGGGCGGCACGTCGCGCGGCGCACGGCTGCGGGGCGTCGCCCACTTCACCGTCACGCACAATCCTTCTGCGCCATTTGTGGTGACCACAGCCAGTGCGCGGATCGAGGATGTCGGAACCGTGTTTGTCGTGGATGACGGTGACGCGGAGGGCACGGTGGTGGCCGTGTCGGAGGGGGCGGTTCGTGCAGCGGCAGCCGGTGGCGGCGCGATTGCTGATCTTGCCGCGGGCGACCGGGCGATGATCGCCGCGAATCGCGCCGTTACCGTGCAGCGCGGCGGGGCCGACGTGCAGGCGGCACAGGAACTCGCCGCGGGGCGACTCGTGTTTCGGGACGCGCCCGTGTCCGAGGTGGTGCGGCAGGTACGGCGCTGGTACGGACTGACGGTGGCGGTGGACAGCTCGCTCGTCTCGCGTCGCCTGACCGCCACCTTCGACCGCAGAGACGCCGGATCCGTGGCCGCGGTGATTGCGGCCTCGCTGGGTGGCGTCGCTCGCCAGCACGGCGATAGCTTGACCGTCATGCCGCTCGTCGCCGCTCCACGCTGACTGCACCCTCCGCGTGTCTCCTGGAGGACGACAGACTCTGCAACAGCCGCGGTGGCGCATTCGTCGCGGCTGTGTCATTTCTGCCATGCTCCTGACAACGGGCAGTGTCGCGGAGGCGCAGACCGGCTGCCGCGTGCTGCCACTGGTCCCAGCAGCAGCGGTGACGTCGCCACTCGCCACGCCGGTCGTCGTGCGGGCTCGCGATGTCTCTCTGCGCGACGCACTCGATCGCCTCACAGCGGCGTCTGGTGTCGCGATCGCGTATTCGTCAGACGTCGTCCCCGTGGATCGGCGCGTCTGGCGGCTGGCAGACGCGACAACGGTGGGCACCGCGCTCACCGCGCTGCTGGAGGGAACGGGCGTCGAGACGACAGTCGTTGCCGACCGGGTTGTGCTCGTTCCACGGCCGACCGAGTCCGAAGGTAGCGACGAAGAGATTGCGCGCCGCGTGGGAGTGCTGGAACGGGTGGTGATCACCGGCAACGCCGTCGCCGCGCCCCGCCGGCCGCTCACCGTGGGGCTCGACGTGATCGATGGGGAGCGCATCCGGCAGCAGAATGTGTCATCACTCGCCGAGATCCTGGACATGGCGGTGCCTGGCGTGTGGATGTGGGAGAGTTCGCCGGCCAGTGTTGTGGCGCAGTACGGCAGTGTCCGCGGCGCCAGCTCCTTCACCACGAGCTATCCAAAGATCTACATCGATGGTGTGGAGGTCGCGAATCCGCTGCTGATGACGCAGATCAATCCCGATATCATCGATCGCGTGGAGGTGATCCGGGGGCCGCAGGGCTCAGCGCTCTACGGGTCTGACGCAATCGGCGGCGTGATCAACGTGATCACGCGTCGCGATGGAGCGCCGGGTAG
>JBBSVF010000225.1:0-5298 GCA_038233745.1 Gemmatimonadales bacterium | reverse complement strand
GGTCCTCGGCGCGCTGCACACCGCGCTGCGCGGATACCTGGCCGACCCTGACGGTTCCACCGAACTGCAGCCAGCGCTCGCACGCCTCGCTGCCGAAGCGCGCGAGCGGCACCTCCCCCCGGAGCAGGTGCTGATCTCGCTCAAGGAACTCTGGAACGCGCTCCCCGAAGTGCGCGCCATTACCGACGCACCCCGCCAGGTCCGGCTCCTGCAGCGCGTGGTGACGATGTGCATCAAGGAGTACTACAGCGTCTGAGGGTCAGGCCTTCGCACCCACGTCGCCTGCGTAGTCCGTGCTGACAATCGCCCACCGGCTGCGAGCGCGAGTCATCGGCCTCCCCACCGCCCGTGCACGCCGGCTGCTCATCCTGCTCTATCTCCTGCTCGCCGCGGCAGACGCGGGGGGCAAGGCACTCGCCGCCGATCCGGACGTCAATCGCATGCTGCGGCGCCTGTCTCCCTCCATCGATCGGGTGGAGATGGACGAGGCGGCCCGCCCCTCCGGAAACTTCGAGCTCTTCCGCACGGCGTCCCGCCATCTCTTCAGTGGCGAGGACCTGTACGCTGAATACCCGGAGGAACACTCTGATCGCTTCAAGTACAGCCCCACCTTCGCCCTGCTGTTCTCGCCCTTCGCGTGGATGCCCTGGTCGCTGGCACTCTTCGCCTGGAGTGCCCTCAATGCCCTGGTCCTGTTCTTCGCCATCGAACGGGTTCTGCCGCCTCGCCAGGCGCTGATTGCACAGGCGTTCCTGCTGCCGGAAGTGCTCCGGGCCATGCAGAACGCGCAGAGCAATGCGCTGGTCGCGGGACTGATCATTCTGGTGTTCGCGGAGCTGGAACGGCGGAACGCCTGGCGCGCCGCGCTGCTGGCCACGCTGGGCGCGAGCGTCAAGATCTTTCCCCTCGCGGCACTGAGCTTCGCGTTCGCGCGTCGCGCCACGCTGCGCACGGGAGTGTGGGCCGCGGCGTTCGGTGCCGCCCTGCTCTCACTCCCCCTCTTTGTCACCACACCGGTCAGGCTCCTGTCGCAGTATGCCTCGTGGCGCGCGGTGGAGGGGACAGACGCACTGCAGCGATGGTTCTCCCTGATGGCTCTGGCCCACCGCGCCGGCCTGTGGCCCTGGGCGAACTGGCCACTGCAACTTGCGGCCGTGCTGGTGCTCCTCGCGCCCATCGCAGCACGGCGCACCCGCTGGGACGATCCGCGTTTCCGCCTGTTCTTCCTCTGCGCCGTACTGATCTTCGTCGTCCTCTTCAATCACCAGGCGGAGCGGGCCAGCTTCTGCATCGCGTTTGCGGGAATCGCGCTCTGGTACGTGAGCGAACCACGAACACCAGGTCGACGCGCCCTGTTCTTCCTCGCGTTCGTCACCATTCCACTCATGAGCACCGTAATTCCGGGCTCCATCTTCAAGACCGAGACGGCCATGCTCCTCCGACTCACCGTGCCAGCGTTCCTGGTCTGGCTGGTGATCCAGCGGGAACTCTGGCGCGCACCCGTCACGGCCGCGCGCCAGGCCGTCAGCTCGCGGCCAGCTTCGCCGTGAGATCGATCTGCACGTTGCCCGTGAGTGCCGCGCTCACCGGACAGGCCTGCTTGGTCGCGAGGGCAATTGACTGGAACTTCGCATCGTCAGCCCCTGGAACCACCGCCGTCACCGCCAGCTCCATGCGGGTGATCTTGAATCCCTCGCCCTTCTTTTCGATGGTGCAGGCCGCCGTCGTCTCAATGCGCGTGGCGGTGAAGCCTTCCTTTTCCAGCCCCACGCTCAGCGCCATGCTGTAGCAGGCGGCCTCGGCGGCGGCCAGCAGCTCCTCGGGGTTCGAACCCTTGGCTTCGGCGAACCGGCTGCCGGCGCTATAGCCCCCGGTCAGCCCAGTCTCCCCGGAAAACGTGCCGCTCCCGCTCTGCAGTCCGCCCTGCCAGATGGCTGAGGCCTTTCGTGTGGGCATGTGCTGCTCCCGTCGCGTGGGTGAAACGCGTCGGTCGACGCGCTTGACGCATCCTTCGCGGACGCGTTATCTCCTGCAATGACGGAACCGGCCGAGCCTGCGCTCCCGCCGTCCGTGGAACGCGTCCTGAGCAGGTTTCGCGCCCTCGGTCGGGAAGAGAAGATGCAGGCGCTCCTCCACTACGCGAAAACGCTCGAGCCACTCCCCGAACGGTTCCGGGAGCTGGATCGCGCTGAATTCAACGTTCCCGAGTGCCAGACACGGGTGGATCTCTTTCCCGAGATGCGCGATGGGCAACTTCACTTCTGGGCAGATCTCAACGTCAGGCAGTCTCCCACCATCGCGGCCTTTCTTTCCATTCTCTTCTCCGCAGTGAACGGTCATCCACCGTCCACCACCCTGGCCATTCCCGGCGACTTCGTGCGACAGATGATGGACGGCATCGGACTGGCCGGCCGAGAGGTGGGGCTGGACGCGATGCTCGCTCGCGTGCGTCGCCACGCCCTCAACGCCCAGCAGGCGAACGCCGAGTGATGGCCCGACAGACGCAGACGTACGCCAATCACCGCCGGCAGTTTGCCCTTTTCCACTATGTGGCGACCCCGATCCTCATCGCCAACCTGGCGATCTCGGTGGCGCATGCGATTCGCCGGCCGTCAGTCTGGAATGCCTGGGTTTCGGTCCTCGCTCTCGGGCTCCTCGTGGGGCTCATCGCCGCTCGTGCCTCGACTCTCCTCGTGCAGAATCGCGTGATTGCCCTGGAGATGCGACTTCGCCTCGCCACCACGCTGCCCGCCGAGCTGCGCGCCCGGATCGGCGAGCTGCATCTCGCGCAACTCATCGGCCTCCGCTTCGCCGGTGATGCCGAGCTTCCTGCGCTTGTGGAGCGATGCCTGCGTGGGGAGCTGATCACCGCGGATGCGGTGAAGCGCACCATTTCCGAATGGCGCCCCGACTATCTCAGGGCCTGACCTCCTTCCAACTTCGCACATGCCTGTCACCATCAAGGTTCGCCAGAACGGCCCCTACTTCGTCGACCTCACGTCGGGCGACGTGGTGCTCACGGACCACGACAACAACCCCATCGCCATTCCTGAAGGCAAGACAGGCATCGCGCTCTGCCGCTGCGGCGCCTCCGTCAACAAGCCGTTCTGCGACGGTGCCCACACCCGCGTCGGTTTCAACGCTGCCGAGGCTGCCCAGCGCGCCGCTGACGCCGCTGCCGCCGCGCAAGGCAGCACGCCACCCGCGAACGGCTGAGTCCTGGCCCCGTGATGATGCGCCTGATGAACTGGTGGGCCTGGGTGTCCTCCGTGTCGGTCGTGCTCTTCGGATTTCTCTACGTTGGCGCGGTCTGGCTGGTCACGGCGCCCTTCGATCGCGGCCGGTACCACGCCGGCCGCGCCTTCCGGCAACTGGCCATGTTCGCCGTGAAGCTCAACCCGCTCTGGCACTTTGAGGTGAGCGGACCGGCCCCAGCCGATCCTCGCCTTCCCTTCGTGGCCGTGAGCAATCACGAGTCGTACGCCGACATCTTCCTCATCAGCCACTTCCCGTGGGAAATGAAGTGGCTGAGCAAGGACACCATCTTCAGGATCCCGGTGATGGGCTGGATGATGCGCATGGCCAGGGACATCCCCATCAAGCGCGGCAAGCGCGAGAGCGTGGTGAGCGCCATGCAGGGATGCCGCGACCGCCTCGCTCGGCGCGTCGGGGTGATGATCTTCCCGGAAGGCACGCGCTCCCGGACTGACGAGCTGCTCCCCTTCAAGGACGGCGCCTTCCGGCTCGCCATCGAGGCCGGAGCGCCCATCCTGCCGATCGCCGTTGCCGGAACACGGTCCTGCATGGCCAAGGGGAGTTTTGCCTTTCGGCGCGCGCGCGCGAAAGCCCGCGTGCTGCCGCCGATCCCCACCACGGGCCTCACATTCTCAGACATTCCAACCCTTCGTGACCGCACCAAGGCGGCGATCGAAGCGGAGCGGAAGGTGCTGCAGACTGAACTGGCAGGCGAGTGGACGCCGCCCGACGCGGAGTAATCGCCTGCGATCAGGCCAGCAGGTCCTTCACCCAGCTATCCTTCGCGGGCGTCTCGAAGCCGCGTCGCCAGGCGCCAAGGTCGGTGAGGCTGGTGTCGAAGATCACGGTGTCCTTCGTGATGGCTCCGCTGCTCGCCAGCTCCTCGATCTCGGCACGCTCGGCAGACTGGACCACACCATTCGCGTCGCGGTAGTACACGCGTCCGCCCCCCACGAGATTCGCACCCAGATCACCCTGGAGATCCTTCAGCACCCTGAACAGCGTATCGATGGAACAGCCTGTGGCGCCGGTTTCGGACTGATCCACCGCTACCACCAGGAACCGATCGTCCCGCCACTGACTTGAAACAGTGAGGGGCGCGCCGTGTGCCTTCCAGCTCTTGAGGTGCTCGTCGACATCGTGAAGCAATCGTTCCGCGGCCTCTCCCACGATGGGACGATCGCTGCCAAAGACCCAGACGCGGGAGGCGTCCGGCAATGTTTCCAAAGAGACGACCGGCATGTCAATGTGGGGCAGAAGGTACGCAACGCACGCTCCCTCGCGGCGAGCAGGGTCGGCCCTGCAAGATAAGCACAGACTGACCCTCTCGACACTCGCGATGTCCTCCGACTCCCCACGCCCGCACGACGAGCCCGCGCCCGCGGACGATCAGTATCGTCCGCTGTTCGAACTGTCGCCGCAGCCGGCGATGATCTACGACCGGGAGTCCCTGCGATTTCTGGATGTGAATCAGGCGGCACTGGATCGCTACGGCTGGTCACGCGAGGCGTTTCTCACCCTCACGCTCCGCGACATCCGGCCTCCCGCGCAGCAGCAGCACCTGGAATCCGCGCTCACGAGCGCTACCGCGGACGCCATCCTGTCCACGCAGGCCATTCATCGCACGCGGAGCGGTGAAGAGCTGCGTGTGGAGTTGACGTCGTACCCCCTGCGCTTCGCCGGTTGCGCTGCGCGGATGGCGCTCGTGAACGACGTTACGGAACGATACAGCGCGCGCAGTGCCCTCGTGCACAGCGAGGAGCAGTACCGTTCGGTGATCGAGCAGATGCAGGACGTTTTCTACCGCACTGACGATCAGGGGCATTTCACCTTTCTCAACCGTGCGTGGGAACTGATCTCGGGATATACCGTGCAGGAAACGCTGGGATCGCATTACCTCACCTACGTGCACCCCTCCGACCGCACGCGGTTGATGGATGCGGTGCGCCTGTTGACGGAGGGAGCCCAACGATCCGCGCGGATCGAGATGCGATACTTCCAGAAGGGAGGTGGCTATCGCTGGATGGAGGCGAGCCTCCGGTT
>JBBSVF010000224.1:0-5326 GCA_038233745.1 Gemmatimonadales bacterium | reverse complement strand
CGCGATGGCGGCCAGCGAACCATCCGGCTCGGCGGGGACGACGGTGGCGTGCGCAAAGGGGAGCCTCGCTCCGTCGTCCGGCGAAATCATCCACCAGACGGTGGCGCGGGGCTCCGCCATCGCGTCGTGCGCGCGACGTGCTGGCTCGTGCATCGCGTCGGGCAGGCGACCCGCAACGAGCAACACCGTCGCCGAGCGCGGCGTGTCGACGAAGGAGATGTCGGGTCGAAGACGGAGCGCGTGGAGGGCATCCGGCGCGTCAATTCCTTCCAGGACGAACACCCTGGTTGGCGCGTGGGCGGCGAGGCGCGCGAGCGCTCGCCTCAGCGTCGCGCGCAGCGAGCCGGCCATCCCGCGACTGGACTCGGGCCAGGGAGGAGCCGCCGTCGAGGGTGCAGGAGCGCTCCCGCTCACTGCCACGCGAGCGCCCGCTCCCGCCAGGCGTAGAGGATGCCCAGCACCAGGATCGTGATGAACATCAGCATCTCGACGAGTGCCTTCATTCCTTCGGCCACGAAGACGACGGCCCAGGGATACATGAACACCATCTCCATGTCGAAGGCCAGGAAAAGCAGCGTCATCGTGTAGTAGCGCGCGTGGTAGCGACTCCACGCGTGGTACGCGGGCGCGTAGCCTCCCGTGTAGGGCACGCGCTCTGGCGCCGTCGTGCCGGGCGGGCTCAATGCGTCGCCCACCCAGCGCAGCACGAGCCAGGCGCCCGTGCCCGCCAGAAAGACGGTCAGCGCGCCACCCAGCGCGAGCAACGACGTCGCTCCGGTGCGCTACGCCCGCTCGGCGTAGTCGTCAGGGTTCTCGTCGAACTCCACCTTGCAGTCCTTGCTGCAGAAGTAATAGTGCTTTCCCTGGTGTTCCGACGTGCCGACCGCAGTCGCATCATCGACCATCATCCCACAGACTGGATCCTTGACCTGTGCCATTGTGCCCTCACTTGGTGTGACGTGAACCACGCGCGACCGGCCGCTGATGTTCGTACCAGCCCGTTCGGGCTGACAAGCTGCGGTGGTCCGTCCCGTTCCTTCACGATTCAGACCACACTCGCTCCCAGGTACGGCCGCCAACGCCGTGATGAGCGCCGGCGGCTGCTTCCAGAGCAGTCGCGAGCCATCCGGATATCGCGAGGCGCTCACATCTTCATGTCCTTCGACATCGTCTGATGCATCTGCATCAGACGCGTCATGCGCGCCCGATGCGCCGGCATGACGTTCTTGAGGTCGCCCGCGCTCATCTCGGGCAGCTGGATGAGATCCCGTCGGACGGAATCAGCGAGGGCATTCCAGGCCGAATCTCCCGACATCTTCATCGTCTTCATTTCCGCGTTCATCTCCGAGAGCATGTTCGCGGCCATCTGCCGGTGGGCAGGCACCATGCCCTTCATCTGCGCACCACTCGCCGTCATCATGCTCTGCATGTGCGTGTTCATCGCCGTCATCATTCCCGTCATGCCGCTCATGCCGCTCATGCCGCTCATGCTGCCCATCCCGCCCATGCCTTCCTTTCCCTGCATGCCACCCATCCCTGCCATTGGCATGTCACTCGCGGTCGCACTGTCGCCGGTTGTCCTGGACGTCATCGCGCTCGTGGAGTCGGCGGGTCTCGCATCGCGCGAACAAGCGGCGAGGAACAGCGTCAGTGTCAGCGCGGCACGCGCGGCACGCGCGGCACGCGCGGCGATCGCGCCGTAATCAAGCACACGCTGTGTGGGCTGCTTTACGGGAAGATCATGGGAGGCGCTCCGGGACGTCTGGACGGGAAGGGTACGTGATCGGGTCTTCATGCTGATAGTCTCCGAAATGGGTGGGAACGACAGGGCTCCGGCGAGATTTCGCCGCGTGAGCCAGAGGGTCAACACGTTCGCGCGATCCGGTTCAGTCGCCGAAGGCATGATCCGGCCCTCCCCGCGCGGGTTGGCCATCATCCGGGGACGCCGCTTCATTCACTCGCCGCGATGCCCTGGCGAGCAGCCGTTCCTTCCACAACGAGTAGATCGACGGAATCACCGCGAGCGTGAGCACCGTACTGGTGAGCATTCCACCCACCATCGGCGCTGCAATGCGCTTGAGAACGTCCGCACCCACACCCTGACTCCACAGAATGGGAATCAGGCCGGCCATGATCGCGACCACGGTCATCATCTTCGGACGCACGCGCTCCACCGCACCGTGCTCCACGGCGGCGTCGATGTCGGCACGTGAGGTGAGCGTGCCGGCACGCTCTCGCGCATGGTATTCCTGATCGAGATAGATGAGCATGATGACCCCCGTCTCCGCGGCGACGCCGGCCAGGGCGATGAATCCGATGGCCACGGCAACGCTCATGTTGTAGCCCAGGAGCCACATCAGCCACACCCCGCCAACCAGCGCGAACGGCAGGGAGAGCATCACGATCACACTCTCCGTGACGCTGCGGAAGTTGAAGTAGAGCAGCCCGAAGATGATGGCGAGCGTGATCGGGACCACGATTTTCAGGCGCGCCTTGGCCCGCTCCAGTGATTCGTACTGTCCCGACCAGTCGAGCCGGTATCCCGCAGGAAGACTGAGCTTCGCGGCGAGAAGCTGCTTTGCCTCATTCACGTACGTGCCGATGTCTCGTCCCTGCACGTCCACGTACACGATGTTGTTCAGGTACGCGTTCTCCGACTTGATCAGCGTCGAGCCCTTGATGATGTCGATGCGCGCCAGCTGACTCAGGGCCACCTGCGATCCAGCGGGCGTCGCAATCAGGATGGCGCCGAGCTTTTCCGGATCGTCCCGCAACTCGCGCGGATAGCGCACCAGCACGTTGTAGCGCTCACGCCCGTCGATCACCTGGCCGGCGTCCATGCCCCCCACCGCCGTCGCGAGCGCCATCTGGACCTCGTCGGCCGTCATGCCGTACCTGGACGCGGCCGCACGATCGATCACGACGTCCAGATACCGGCCGCCCACCGCCCGCTCGGCGAACACCGTATTGGTGCCGGCCACGGCTGGCAGAATCCCTTCGATCTGCCTGCCGATTCGGTCGAGCACCGCGAGGTCGGGGCCGAAGATCTTGATGCCCACCGGCGTCTTGATGCCGGTGGCGAGCATATCCAGCCGGTTCTTGATTGGCATCGACCACATGTTGCCAACCCCGGGCGTCTTCACCGTGTTGTTGGCCTCCGTGACGATGGAGTCATAACTCACGCCCTTGCGCCAGTCCTTCCTGTCCTTGAGAATGGCGATCGTCTCGATCATCGACATCGGCGCCATGTCGGTCGCGCTCTCCGCCCGCCCGATCTTCCCCATGACGGTCTCGACCTCGGGAATCCTCGCGAGTGCAGCGTCACGCTGTTGCACAATCAGTTTGGCCTGCGACGCACCCACGCCTGGAAACAGCGACGGCATGTCCATGAACGACCCCTCGTTCAGGGGCGGCATGAACTCGCTGCCGATCCGGGACCACGGGTACCACGTGACCGCCAACACGAGTCCGGCGACGAGGATCGTCGGCCACCGATGGCGCAGTACGAGCCCGATCACGGGCCGATATGCGCGGATCAGGACGCGGTTCACCGGGTTCGATGCTTCGGGCTTCACACCCTTCCGGACGAACAGCCCCATCGCCACCGGCACGAGCGTGATCGACAGGAGCGCCGCCGACGCCATCGACAGCGTCTTCGTCCACGCCAGCGGCTTGAACAGCCGCCCCTCCTGATCCTGGAGCGCAAACACCGGCAGGAACGACGCCGTGATGATGAGCAGCGAGATGAACAGCGAGGGCCCCACCTCCTGCGCCGACTCGACCACCAGTGTCCAGTGATCCTTCGGCACCCCCTCGGCGTCGTTCCGCTCCATGTGCTTGTGAAGATTCTCGACCATCACAATGGCCGCATCGATCATCGCGCCAATGGCGATCGCGATGCCGCCCAGGCTCATGATGTTGGCATTCAGGCCGATCAGCCGCATGGCGAGGAACGCCATGAGGATGCCGATCGGCAGCGTGATGATCGCGACGAGTGCACTCTGCGCGTGAAGCAGGAAGATGATCGTGACGATGGCCACGATGATCGACTCCTCGATCAGCTTTCCCTTGAGCGTCTCGATCGCCCGCTCGATGAGCCCGGACCGATCGTAGCCTTGCACGAACCGCACGCCTTTCGGCAGTGCACCTTCCATCTCCGTCATCTTGCGCTTTACCGCATCGATAACAGCCAGCGGATTCGCGCCGTACCGCATCACCACCCATCCGGTGACCACCTCGCCCTTGCCATTGAGATCCGCAATTCCACGCCGCAGTCCCGGACCGATGTCCACCGTCCCCACGTCACCCACCGTGATCGGTGTGCCACCCGGGCCCGTGCCGATCGCCACGTGGCGAATGTCGTCCAGGGAGGTGAAGCGCCCCCGCCCGCGCACCACGTACTCCGAGCCATTCATCTCCAGCACGCGTCCGCCGACGTCGGCATTCGAGGCGCGCACTGCGTCGGTCACCTTCTGGATCGGCAGGTTGTAGGCGAGCAGCTTCGCCGGATCCACCGATACCTGATATTCCTTCTGAGACCCGCCGAACGACGCGATCTCGGCCACGCCCGGCACGGCCGTCAGCGCGGGACGCACGGTGAAGTCCTGGAGCGCTCGCAGGTCGCCCAGGTTGAGCGTGCCGCTCGTGTCCGCGAGCACGTACTGCATCACCCAGCCCACACCGGTCGCATCGGGACCGAGCACAGGGTTCGTGCCCTTCGGCAACTTCCCCGAGACGCCGTTGAGATACTCGAGCACGCGCGAGCGGGCCCAGTAGAGATCCGTCCCATCCTCGAACACCACGTACACCGCGGAGAGTCCGAACTGGCTCATCCCTCGCACGAACTTGATCTTCGGAACCTTGAGCAGCTCCGTCTCCAGCGGGTACGTGACCTGATCTTCGACGATCTGGGGCGCCTGGCCGGGCCACTCGGTCATGACGATGACCTGGGCGTCCGAGAGATCCGGAATCGCATCCACTGGCGTGTTGAGCATCGCCCACACCCCGGCAAGCACCAGCCCCAGCGTCCCGATACCGACGGCGAGTTTGTGGGTGACCGACCACTCGATGATGCGCTTGAGCATGGCCCGTTACCTCGGCTTCGCCGGAGACGTCGCGCCCTTCATGTCCATGCCTTTCATGTCCATGCCCTTCATGTCAGCGGCGTCACCGGCGCCGGGTGACGTGATATTAGCCGTGCCCTTACCCATACCCCCCATGCCGCCCCCCATGCCGGCCATCCCCTTCATCACCTCGGCGAGATTGGATTCCGAATCCAGCAGGAACTGGGCGGAGGTCACGACCCGTTGGCCTGGCTCGAGGCCGG
>JBBSVF010000223.1:0-5342 GCA_038233745.1 Gemmatimonadales bacterium | reverse complement strand
TCATCGTTCGATGGGAGCGCGGACTGCATTCCCCCACTCGGTCCAGCTGCCGTCGTAGTTCCGCACGTGATCGTAGCCCAGCAGGTACGTGAGCACGAACCAGGTGTGAGACGAGCGCTCACCAATGCGGCAGTACGCCACAACGTCGTCCTGCTTCTGCAAGCCTGCTTCGGATTCGTAGATAGCGCGTAGCTCGTCCGCATTCCGGAATGTGCCATCCGGATTTGCGGCCCGGGCCCAGGGCACACTGCGCGCACCGGGAATGTGCCCCCCGCGCATCGCGCCCTCCTGCGGATAGTCCGGCATGTGCAGACGCTTCCCCGTGTATTCGTCCGGCGACCGCACGTCGATCAGCTTCCCCTGCGCATCCACATGCGCGCGCACGTCGGCCATGAACGCGCGAATGGGAGCGTCGTTGCGCTCGGGCGCTGCATAGCGGGAGGCTGTCACGTTCGGAACGACTTCCGTCATCTCACGACCCTCGCTCTCCCACTTCGCGCGGCCGCCATCCAGCACCTTCAGCCGCTCGAGACCGTAGAGTCGGAACACCCAGAGCGCGTAGGTCGCCCACCAGTTGTTCTTGTCGCCGTAGAAGACGACCGTGGTGTGTTCCTCGATGCCGAGTCGCCGGACCAACGTCTGGAACTGCTCGCGCGACACATAGTCCCGCTGCACCGGATCATTCAGATCCGCGTGCCAGTCCACCTTCAGCGCGCCCGGGATGTGCCCGAGACTGTACAGCAGTACGTCCTCATCGCTCTCGAGAATCCGGATGGAGGGATCATCGAGGTGCGCGGCGAGCCACTCGGTACTCACGAGCGCTTCGGGATGTGCATACCGTTTTGCGGCGATATCCTGCTCTGTCATGGACCGGTCTGATGAGGAAGGAAACCATTCAGGGAAAAGCCGAGTTGACCCGAAGCTGACGGGCCCCCACATCGGCATCGGGGTCGCGCGCCGAGCGCGGTAGCGCGTCCATCCAATTCAGGATGGTGCGGACCACCTGCTCACCGCCCGGCTCGGCGAACATCATGTGTCCGTGTCCCTGTGCAATGTGCAACGGGGAGGAATACAGGGCGGCAACCTTCTCGGACACCGCTGCAGGAATCATGCGGTCTTCGCTGCCACCCACCACCAGCATCGGTGCCCGTAGCGCGCGTGGCGGCACCTTGAACACACCGAGCGCTGCCTGTCGCGCAGCACGCCCACTGTCGGGTACGAAACGCTCGTGAAACACCGCCCGCTCTGTCTGGGGCACCGCGTTCAGCACGAGATCATTGAAATCTCCCTCGCTCGGTCGCAGCGCCCGCGACAACAACATCGCCGGAAGGTGGCGCGCCATGCGCAGGGCGAGTCGGGGGGTGAACACAGTGACGCCCCGCGGTGGTGATGGCGACACGAGAATCGCGGCGCGCGCCAGATTGCGTCCGGTCAGCATCAGGGCAACGAGTCCGCCCAGCGAGTGGCCGATCACGATGGGGCGATCCAGCGCGCGCGCCACCGCGCTCGCGTCGGCGCAGTAGTCGGTGATGCCCACGCGACCGATGTTCCGCAGCGGCGCATCAGGAGGATGACCCCGAAACGACATCGCATACGCGGGATACCCACGCTCGGCGATCTGTCCCAGCACGTCATCAAAGACCCAGGCGCCAGCGAACAGACCATGAAGACACAGCACCGGTGCGCCGGTGGCATTCGGCGCATCCACGGCGGTGCAGTGTATCGA
The DNA here is from genome assembly GCA_038233745.1 of Gemmatimonadales bacterium. Taxonomy (GTDB): domain Bacteria; phylum Gemmatimonadota; class Gemmatimonadetes; order Gemmatimonadales; family Gemmatimonadaceae; genus AG11. Next base: position 3,616 of record JBBSVF010000223.1, on the reverse strand, counting down.
CTCGATCTGGAGATGCTGAAGGGTCACCCTGCAAAATCGGCCATCGCTCCGCCCTCGGCAATAGGAGCCCCACGTCGCTCTCCGTTAGACTGTGCAGCATGACGCTCTCGCCACAGAAGCTCGGTGCACTGATGGAGCCGTATGCGCGCCATGTGCTGGTGTGCACCGGCAGCTATTGCTCTCCATCCCGCGAGGGCCGGGCGCTGTACTCGCAGCTCGCGTCGCTGCTGCAGCGTGAGGGGCTCCTGTTCGGGCCACGCCGGGTGAAACGTGGTGAGACGCCCTGCCTTGGGGTCTGCGCCGGCGGCCCAATCGTCGTGGTGTATCCCGAGGGCATCTGGTACGCCGGGGTTACTCCCGCACTGCTGGAGCGAATCGTCGTGGAGCATCTTCGCGACGGACGGATCGTGGCAGAGGCAGTATTCCACAGACTGGCAGGCGGCGACTGACCAGCCCGCCACTTGCGCCGGTTCACGGGTGCGGCGACGTTGCGCTCATGAGTGAGCTGCCACTGCTGTATTCCCGCAAGCTCCCCCACGGCCCCGTGGTCCGCATTCGCCGCACGAGTGCCGCGGGAGCCGTGCCCATCGTCGCGGTGCTCGAGGTGGACAGACGAGCTGGAACGCCGCGGGAGCATGACGGAGGATTCCCACCGCCGATCGCGACCGCCGAGGCGGAGAGCGAGGCGGAGATCCTCGCGGCGCTGGAGCCCCAGGCGCGCGACGATCGCGCCATCGCCACCCTGATGCGCGAGAAAGGACTTCGTTAGGTGTCCGGCCCGGAGTCCAGCCCGCACTCCGCCCCCAGCGCCCGCTCGAGGTCTTCCCGAAGTGTCCGGAGTATTCGCGGCCACACATGTAACGCCGCCAGCGACATGAAGTGCGCGCGGGCCTCCGGCTCGTCCCGCAGATACTGCGAGAGTCGCCGCGCCCCCTTTCTTGCGTTGCAGGCGCAACAGGCCGTCACTAGGTTTCCGCCGGAATGGTCGCCTCCGCGCATCCGCGGCTGCACGTGGTCCACGGTGAGCTCCGCGGGCTCGAACTGTTCCCCGCAGTACACACAGCGATGCTCGTCTCGCGCGAAGATCTGGTCACGTCGCATGGATAACTCTCTGCCGTCCCGTCGGAATCTCCTAGGTGCCGCCCAGCGGTATCTCATGGACCCATCCGAAGAGCAGCTCGCAAAGATGGGCGGCGAACCGCCGCGCCTCACCACTCACGCCATCCAACAGGTCAGCATGTCCCGCTCCCGCGAACGCATCCTCGCCAATCTCGACGACATGTACCGCGAGGCTTTCGAGCGCGCCAAGGTGTCGGGCGACGACACCCAGCAGGCGAGCCTCGACTTCGCCTATCGCCGCGAGCAGCTCTACTTCGAGATCCTCCTGGACGTTCGCGACGCGATCGAGCGTCGCTGATCGCGCCGGTCGTCGCGTCGCCCCCCGTGCAGCGCTACGGCTCCCCAGCGCTGCCGAACACAGACCCGGTCGTTCCCTCGCTGGGTTTCATTGCCTGTGGCCACCTCAGCGATGCCGCGATCGACGCACCGAGCACCAGGACGACGACCCCCAGCGAGAGCAGGATCGGAATGTGGATCCAGTGCTCCAGCAGCATCTTCGTGCCCACGAAGGTGAGGATCACCGCCAGCCCGTACTTGAGCAGGTGGAACTTCTGAACTACGCTGGCCAGCAGGAAAAACAGTGAGCGCAGCCCGAGCACCGCGAAGATGTTCGACGTGAACACCAGAAACGGATCGCGCGTGATGCCGAAGATCGCCGGGATGGAGTCCACGGCGAACAGCAGATCGGTGGCCTCCACCAGGACGAGCACCAGCAGGAGCGGCGTGGCAAAGCGACGGCCATTCTCGATGGCGAAGAAGTGCTTGCCCCGATATCCATCCGTCATCGGCAGCACTCGGCGCACGAGCTTCACCACGGGGTTCTGGTTGCCGTCGAACTCCTCGTCCTGCTTCACGGCCATGCGGACGCCCGTGACCACCAGCAGCGCACCGAACACGTAGATGATCCACCCGAACCGCGCGAGCAGGGCAGCGCCGAGCGCGATGAACAGTCCGCGCATGATCAGTGCCCCGAGAATGCCCCAGAAAAGCACACGGTGCTGGTACTGCGCGGGCACCGCGAAGTACTGGAAGATGAGGACGATCACGAAGATGTTGTCGACGCTGAGCGACTCCTCGATCACGTAGCCGGTGAGGAAGGTGAGCGCCGCCCGGTGATCGACGAACACGGCCAGCCCCAGCGCGAACAGGAGCGCGAGGCCCACCCAGACGCCCGTCCAGGCGAGCGCCTCCTTCGCGCGGACGACGTGGGGCGTCTTGTTGAAAACGCCGAGGTCCAGCGCGAGCATCGCCAGCACGAAGGCGATGAACCCTGCCCAGAACCAGATGTTGGTGGCGATCATGACGAGCCTCGAGCGGTGAGTCGGATACACGGGGGGCGAGCCGCACTACGGCACCCCGGGGTGTCGTAGTGGTCTCGCCCAAGGCTCACGCGCTCCTTCAGCCGACCGGGAGCGCTTGCGCACCCCGTCTTGACGATCGGCTGCTCCGGCATCGGTGCCGGCTGGCTACTCCCCACTGCTCCTGAAGCCTCGCGGGTCGCGCAACGTTCGTCAAGGTCATGCGGCCGCGTGTCAACGTTCAAGAGAAATGTCCCCTGTCCGGCGCGGATAGAAATGTCCGTCTCGTGCGCAACTGCCCCTTCCGGCGCGGCGGCGGCGTGCGCACACTCATCAGCATGTCAAACAGCCCTCGCCGCGCCGCCTGCCTCGCGCTGGCCCTCGCCCTACCCGCCCGCGCCATGTCTCAGCGGCCCGCCCCCGAGCCGGCGATCCATCCCGCCCCAGCGCCGGTCACCGCGCTCGCCATCGTCAACGCGCGGGTCTGGACCGCCGACCCGCGCCGCCCCTGGGCGGACGCGGTGCTTGTGCGCGGCGAGCGCATCGAGCTGGTGGGATCGAGCGCCGAGGTGAGGAAGCGCGCCGGTGCCACGATGCGGGTGATCGACGCGAAAGGGATGATGGTGACGCCCGGTTTCATCGATGCGCACGTGCACTTCCTCGACGGCGGCTTCGCGCTCAGCTCAGTGCAGCTGCGCGACGCCCGCACGAAGGCAGAATTCGTCGACCGTATCCGCCGCTACGCCGCTACCCTGCCCGCTGGTGCGTGGATCCTCAACGGCGACTGGGACCACGAGCACTGGGGTGGGGAGCTTCCCGAGCACGGGTGGATCGATTCCGTCACGTCGCGAAACCCAGTCTGGATCAACCGGCTTGACGGCCACATGAACCTCGCGAACACGCTCGCGCTGCGGGCGGCCGGCATCACCCGCGACACGCGCGACGTGGACGGGGGAACGATCGTGCGCGACGCTGCCGGCGAGCCGACGGGGATCCTCAAGGACAACGCGATGGACCTCATGTCTTCCGCCGTCCCCGCGCCGCCGCTCGCAATGAGCCTGCGCGCACTTGATACGGCGATGAGCTACGTGGCGGCGCGCGGCGTCACGAGCGTGCACCACATGGGCACATGGGCGGACCTCGACGTCTTTCGTCACGCCCGTGAGACCGGCGCGCTGCGTACACGCATCAGTGCTGCG
>JBBSVF010000222.1:0-5353 GCA_038233745.1 Gemmatimonadales bacterium | reverse complement strand
GTGAGCGCCAGCGATGGCAGCCGGTCCGATCGCGCCACGCGGAGCAGGCCTTCCTGCGCTCGCACCGCTTCCTCGCTCTCGCGCACCGGTGCGCGATCACCCGTCGTCGTGTCGGGCATGGCAGTGGCGAGCAGCGAATCCGATATGTCACCCGGTGCCGCAGCCGTCGACGAGGCATTCGCCGCGATCACGCGCGTAACCGTGGCCGGCTCGTCGATGGGCGTGGTGAGATCGAGCGGCTCGTCCAGTGGAATGTTCAGCAGCTGACGCAGCCGCAGGTACGCCACGTCGCGATCGCCGCGGCGCGAGATCACGAGCGGGCGCTGATTGTCGCGCGTCACCGTGGCCCGCAGCAGATCGAACTCACTCTGGCTTCCCACTTTTCGCGCGAGCTGAGTCTGCCGCAGCAGTTCTTCAGTCTGGCCGAGTGTGGTGTCGGCGATCTCCACCAGGCGGTCGGCGAGCACGGCGTCGAAGTACGCCTGCGTCACGTCGAGCGCGAGCTGGGCACGCTGCGACACCACCTCGATCTCCGCGCTGCGGCGTCCCGCCTCGGCGGTATTCTTCTGCCCGCTCACGCGACCGCCGGTGAAGAGATTCTGCGAGAACTGGAGCCCCAGTGTGTAGGCGTTGCGGGCGCCGAATCCCACCTTGCTGAAGTCGATGCCGGCGGAGGAGGCGCACGTGGTGGCCTGCGCGAGTGCGGCGGCGCGTTCGGCAGCGGTGGCGTTGGCGGCAATCGTGGGCGCACAGAGACTGGATTGGCGCGGTGCGGAACTCGTATCCGGTGCAGACGAACCTCCCGAGAGCGCAGAGAACTGCGATTTCAGGGTTCGTGCGTAGGAGAGCGACGAGTTGAGCTGCGGCAGTCCCTGGCTTCGTGCCTGACGAAGCTGTCCACTGGCGCGGTTCACGCCCGCGCGCGCGATCTGGAGCTGTTCGCTCGCGCCGGCGGCCATGCGAATGGCGTCGCCAAGTGAGAGCGATCGCGCCGGTGGCGTCTGTTGCGCGTGAAGGGCTTGCGGAGAGAAGACCGCGAGCAGGAGCGCCACTGCGCCCATGCGTCGGATCAGTGTGGCGGTCATCGGTGGGCGGGGTGAGATGTGTTCAGCTTGGCGGCGTCGTGAGCGCCGATCATGCGGAGAAAGCAGCGGACGTACGCCGTCGGCGCGTCCTCGAGTGGCGGGTAGGCATCGGGGATCATCGGACGACCCATCACGTCGCCCATCATGGCACTCACGAACATCACGACGGAGGTGCGCAGGTCGATGTTTCGGTCAGCGCGCCCCTGGTGCTGGAGGGCGGTGACCCACGCGCTCACCTGATCGTGCGCGAAGTGGCGCCCCTCGCACGCGAACTTCGCGGCTTCGGGGCGCTCTTCCACTTCGCTGGTGGTGTGGGCCAACAGTGGGCGCAGCACGCGGAGTGCTGACAGGGCATCCGTCACCCACGCCACCAACTCGGCTTCCACGTCGTCCGGCTCCAGCGGGAGGGAGGGCCAGTCGAGCTGGCTGTCCTTCTCGGTGAGGACGGCTTCGAGCAGCGCGCCCTTGGAGCCGAAGGTCCGGAAGAGGGTGACTTCGTTGACGCCTGCCTCGATTGCGATGAGCCTGGTAGTGGCCCCCCGGAATCCGTGCTTGGAATAGACGCGTGCTGCGGCTTCGATGATTCGTTCTCTGCTGACCATGCGCGAATGCTAGTGGAAACGTTTGCGTATGCAAGTACCTACTTGCTTACCTTGCTGCTAACCAGCCGAGCGGGTGCGATTGCTGCATTTCCTCGCCTCAAATGCATCTCGCCCGCCGAGCGTTCCCGATACTGTGCGTCCTCCTGCTTCCGCTCCAGCTCGCCAGCCAATCGCCGGCGACGCTTGACGCCCGCCCCGATGTGATTCTCCGCGCCCTCTCCCTGGAGGAGAAGATCGGCGAGATGACGCAGATCACCATTCAGGCGGTCTCCAGCGTCAAGGGCTCGTCCACCGTCGCTCAGCAACTCGACTCGGCCCGCCTCGAAGAGTTCATCGTCCGCCGCAACGTGGGCTCACTGCTCAATGTGTGGGACGTGGCGCTCAGCCCCGCGCAGTGGGTGCGGTTCACCACCACGATCCAGCGCTTCGCCAGCCGCCGGCGCGTTCCCGTGCCCGTCCTGTTCGGCATCGACGCCGTGCACGGGCACCAGTACATGACGGGCAGTACCATCTTCCCGCAGAATATCGCGATGGCCGCCACCTGGGATCCGCCCCTCGTGGCGCAGGCCAATCGCATCACGGCCATGGAGACGCGAGCCAGCGGCGTCGCCTGGAACTTCGCTCCGGTGCTGGACCTGGGCCGTCAGCCGCTCTGGTCACGCTTCTACGAGACTTTCGGTGAGGATGTGCTGCTCGCCACCCGCATGGGCACGGCTTCCGTGCTCGCGCTGCAGCACGACGCACCAACGGCCCCGGACCCGCTCGTCGTCGCGGCCAGCGCCAAGCACTTCCTGGGCTACAGCATGCCGCTGAATGGCCGAGACCGCACCACGGCCTGGATCCCCGAGCGACAGCTTCGCGAGTACTTCCTCCCCACCTTCGCCGCGGCAATCAACGCCGGCGTGCAGACCGTGATGGTGAATTCGGGCGACGTGAATGGCATTCCCGTGCACGCCAGCCGCGCACTGCTCACCGACCTGCTGCGCACCGAGCTGGGCTTCACCGGCGTCGTGATCAGCGACTGGGAAGACATCGTGCGCCTGCAGACCGTGCACCGCGTGGCGCGCACGCGTCTGGACGCCGTGCGCATGGCACTCGACGCCGGCATCGACGTGAGCATGGTGCCCTACGACGTCTCCTTCATCGACGACGTGCTCTCCCTCGTGCATTCGGGCGCGATCACCGAAGCGCGCGTCGACTCGTCAGCCAGGCGCATGATCCGGCTCAAGCTCGCGCTCGGACTCTTCGATCACCCGGGCCCCTGGCCCGCTCGCCTTGCCGACGCGAACAATGCCGACTCGCGAGCCGTGAGCCGGCGGGCCGCTGAAGAAGCGATCACACTGTTGAAGAACGCGCGAGGGCTGCTGCCGCTCTCGCATGGCACTCGCGTGCTCGTCACCGGCCCCGCCGCCACCTCGCTGCCGGCGCAGCACGGTGGTTGGACATACACCTGGCAGGGCCGCGACACCACGATGTACCCAGCCGAGGTGCACACCCTGCTGGACGCCGTGAGGCTCAGCGCTGGCGCCGATCACGTGCTCTACCGTCTCGGCAGCACCTTCTCCGAACCCCGTGACATCGCCGCCGCCGTGGCTGCCGCGCGGCAGGTCGACGTCGCCATCATCGCCCTCGGCGAGAATGCGGTGGCCGAGAAACCGGGCGACATCGAGGATCTCACGCTGGATGCGGCGCAGTTGCGCCTGGCGCAGGCCATCGAGGCCACCGGAACACCCGTGGTGATCGTGCTCTTCGAGAATCGCCCGCGAGTGATCCGCGACATTGTGGACGGGGCACGCGCGGTGCTCACCGGCTACGAGACGGGACCGTATGGCGGCGACGCGATGGCCGCGGTGCTCTTTGGTGAGGTGAATCCTTCGGGAAAGCTGCCGTTCACGTATCCGCGCCGCGCCAACGACATCGAGCATTACGATCGCCTGGCCAGCGCGGAGGCCGCTCCGGACTTTTCCCAGAATGGTTATCACCCGGAGTGGGACTTCGGGCATGGGCTGTCGTACACGGAATTCACGTATGAATCGCTGGCGATCGATCGGACACCGGTGGGTGTGCACGACAGCGTTACTGTACGCGTTACCCTGCGCAATGCGGGCCGGCGGCAGGGCACGGAGGTGGTGCAGCTCTACGTGCGCCAGCTCGTGGCCAGCGTGGATCCACCCATGCGCAGGCTTCGCGACTTTCGACGTATTACCCTGAGCCCGGGCGAGCGCGCCACTGTGACTTTCCGGCTCCCCATTCAGCAGCTCGCCTTCGTCGGACGTGATAACAGGATGACGGTGGAGCCGGGCGAGTTTCAGCTACTCGTTGCCGGGCTCCGTGCACCGCTGGTGGTGCAGTAGTCGCCGTCAGTCGCCGCGATCCTCGCGACGACGCTGCGGTCCCTTGCCCGCCGAGGCCCGGCGCGGAGGATTGGCGTCCAGCAGCAGCCGCGCGAAGCCATCTGTCTCCAGCGTGGCCCAGTCATCGGGCCATTCGGCCAGCTCCACCACCACGTCATCCGCGGTGAAGCGCAGCACCTGCTTCGTGTCGCCCGTGGTGTCGAAGCACTCGTGAAGACGCACGGTCCACACGCGCCCGCGCGGGCTCGTGAAGGTCAGCCGCTCTGTCGCGCCGGCGTTGGCCCTGCGCTCCAGCTCGGCCACCGATGCGGCGTGATACTCGCCACTCGGCGACTTGCTGCGACGTCGCACGACAGTGGAGGCGCGCTGGCAGAGTGCCTCCAGCTCGCGGAGCGACGCCTGCGTCCAATTGCCGGGGTACGGAGCCTGGAGCCGCCGCATTCCCTTGGCGCTCTCGAAGGCCAGCCAGCCATCCTGCAGATCGCCCATGTAATCCTCGCCGCGTGTGGCGGGATGGAGGTGCGATGGCGACACGTCCCACACTTGCCACTCGATCCCGCGACTGTCGGTGAACTCTCGGTAGGCCATGAATCCTGGCGGTAACGTGGTAGCAGCATGACGCATGCATCGCGTGACGCAACGTAGCGTCGCCGCCCGTGCTTGACGAGTTGCAGGCACGGTCGCACCTTCGTGCTGCAGTCCAGTATCCAGCGCCCGTCCGACGATGGATGGCGTGGCATTCCACTCCGCACACCATGCAGCAGCAGTCGTCTGGACGCGCCGTTGCACACGGCGCGTCACCGCACCGGCGGCCTCGCCGGAGCTGGCTTGCGCGTCGGCGCAGTTCCACGAGCGGCCGGTACGAGATGGCCCTGCTCATCGGAGGGCTCATCGCCCTCCTGCTGGCGGCGGAGCTGCCCGGCGCACCGGCCGTTGGGGCAGTAATCCTCCTGATGGTTGCCGCGGGAGTCATGACTGCCGTGGCCTCGATCGTGGGATTTGCGCCCACCATGGCTGCCGGCGTCGTCGCCCTCAGTGTCGTCGCGCTGAGCGATCCGATGCTCTCGCTCGGCGCCACGATCGATGACTTCAGCCTGGCCTGGGAGTCGTTGCAGGTGTTCGCCGTGTACGGCGCAGCGGCTATGATCGGCGCACTGTTGCGCGTGCAGCTTCGGCGGCGCCGGGAGGCCGCGCGCCGTTGCCGGAACTGGCGCGTGACGCCCTGAGATCCGGCATGTCGCCCTGAGCGCCCCCGTGTCGCCCTGAGCGGAGCGGGGGGCCTGCAGTACTGCAGATCCTTCGCGATGCTCAG
>JBBSVF010000221.1:0-5363 GCA_038233745.1 Gemmatimonadales bacterium | reverse complement strand
TGGCCGAGCTTGTTCCGTTGCTGAAGAAGCGCGCGGGCGGGCGGGAGATTTCCGGGCTGAAGGCGTACGAGGAATAGGGATGGCGAAGAAGGGTGAGTCGGCGAGAGTGCCGCGGTTGCGGTTTCCGGAGTTTCGTGGGACGGGCGACTGGAATAGCGAGCCAATGAGCCGTCTCTACAAGTTCATGCGGAACAATGCGCTGTCGCGGGACAAGCTCAACTATGTCAGTGGCACTGTGAGGAACATTCACTACGGAGACATTCACACCAAGTTCCCCGCACTGTTCGACATTACGCATGAGCGCGTCCCGTTCATCAACGGCGATCTGGAAGTCCCGAATGCTGCTTCCGAGGACTATTGCGCTGTAGGGGACGTGATATTGGCCGACGCATCCGAGGACACGAACGACGTTGGTAAGAGCATGGAGATCATTTGCCTTGATGGGGAAAAGCTCCTTTCTGGTCTACACACCATTCTTGCGCGTCCAGCGGGCAACAGACTCGCTCTCGGATTTGCGGGCCATCTATTCAGGTCGGCTCCTGTTCGTGCGCGTATTGAGCGTGAGGCGCAGGGCACGAAAGTCTTCTCAATATCACCCTCCCGATTGGGAAAGGTTGATGTTGACTATCCCGAGAACGTTGCCGAGCAACAGAAGATTGCCGGCTGCCTGACGTCTCTGGACGAGGTGATTGCCGTTCAAGGGCGCAAGGTCAAGGCATTTAAGGCGCACAAACGCGGGCTCATGCAGCAGCTTTTCCCCCGGGAAGGCGAAACCGTCCCCCGCCTCCGCTTTCCCGAGTTCCGGGATACGCCGGAGTGGAATGCCATCGCATTGGGCGAATTGCTGGAACGGAAGCCAGACTACGGTGTGAATGCACCGGCCTCGCCGTATTCGGAGGATCTGCCAACCTACCTTCGAATTACGGATATAGACGAGTACGGACGGTTTGTCTCCGAAGGAAGGATGTCAGTCGATATCGAGGCGAGAGAAAGCGATTACCTTCGCGACGGAGACATTGCGCTTGCCCGAACGGGAGCGAGCGTCGGAAAGTCTTATCGCTATCGAAAAAGCGATGGACGCCTCGTCTACGCGGGATTCCTGATTCGAATCCGCCCAGATCCGAACAAGATCGTTCCCTCGTTCTTATCCGGCTTTCTCATGACGCAGCGATACTGGGATTGGGTTCACAGCACGTCCGCCCGGAGTGGTCAGCCCGGAATCAATGCCAGCGAGTATAACCTCCTGCCGGTCCCCGTACCACACGCTGGCAATGATGGGGATATATCGTCGGAGCAAAAGGCAATCGCCGACTGCCTCTCGGCCCTCGACCTCCAGATCGCTTCAGCATCCAAGAAGCTCACCGCACTCAAGTCCCACAAGCACGGCCTCATGCAACAGCTCTTCCCCGCGCCGCAGCCTGCGAACTCGTGAACGGCCTGATCCTCTACACCAGCGACGACGGCGCCAGTCGCGTCCAGCTCCGCAGCGATGGCCAGACGGTATGGCTCACGCAACTGGAAATCGCGGACCTGTTCGCCGCTACCAAGCAGAACATCTCACTGCACCTGAAGAACATCTTCGAGGATGGCGAGCTGAACCGCGATTCAACTGTCAAGGATTCCTTGACAGTTCAAACCGAAGGCAGCCGCCAGGTGCAGCGCCCTACCACGCTCTACAACCTCGACGCCATCCTGGCCGTAGGCTACCGCGTCCGCTCCCCCCGCGCCGCGCAGTTCCGGCGCTGGGCCAGCACGGTCCTGGGCGAGTACCTGCGCAAGGGCTTCGTGCTCGACGACGACCGCCTGAAGAACCCGGATGGTCAAGCGGACTATTTCGACGAGATGCTGGCGCGCATCCGCGACATTCGGGCGTCGGAAAAACGCTTCTACCAGAAGGCGCGCGACCTGTTCGCCCTCAGCGTGGATTACAACAGGACCGACGGCGCCACCCAGACCTTCTTTGCGATCGTTCAGAACCTGCTCCTGTACGCCGTCACGCATCAGACCGCCGCCGAACTGATCTCCAGCCGTGCCAACGCCACCGACCCGCACTTCGGCCTGCGCACCTGGAGCGGCGGTCGCGTGCGCAAGCGGGACGTCCTGATCGCGAAGAACTACCTGACCGAGGACGAGATCGACACGCTCAACCGTCTGGTGGTGATCTTCCTGGAAACCGCTGAGCTTCGCACGAAGAGCCGGCGGGAAATTCCGATGAGCTTCTGGATGGAGAACGTTGGACAGATCATCACGTCCAATGGGTACCCTCTGCTCACAGGTCCCGGCGCCCTCAGTCACGCGCAGATGGAAGCGCGGACCACCCACCGGTATGTGGAGTTCGACACGCAGCGCAGGCAACTGGAGGCGCGCGCGGCCGATGAGTCGGACGACGCCGAACTCGCTGCTCTCGAAAACAGGCTCAACAGGCGTTTGAAATCATGACCGAACACGACCAGAAACAGCTCGGCAAGACGCTCTGGAACATCGCCGACCAGCTCCGCGGCGCAATGAACGCGGACGATTTCCGCGATTACATGCTGGCCTTCCTCTTCCTGCGCTATCTCTCGGACAACTACGAGCTGGCGGCACGGAGGGAGCTGGCGCGCGACTATCCCAAGGCGACAGCGGGCGACGTCACGACTCCGCTGCAGGCGTGGTATGCCCGGAACGCTGCCGACGTCACCGAGTTCGAGCAGCAGATGCGCCGCAAGGTGCACTACGTCATCAAGCCGGAATACCTCTGGGGCAACATCGTACACCTGGCGCGCACGCAGAGCGGCGATCTGCTCGACACGCTGCAGAAGGGATTCCGCTACATCGAGGAAGAGTCGTTCGAGAGCAGCTTTCAGGGACTGTTCTCGGAAATCAACCTCGCGTCTGACAAGCTGGGACGGCGGTACGCCGAGCGGAATGCGAAGCTCTGCACGATCATCGGCGAGCTGGCCAGCGGGATGGCGCAGTTCTCCACCGACGTCGACACACTCGGCGATGCCTACGAGTACCTCATCGGCCAGTTCGCGGCGGGTTCGGGCAAGAAGGCCGGAGAGTTCTACACACCGCAGCAGATCTCCAGCATCCTGTCAGCCATCGTGACGCTTGACAGCCAGGAGCCAAAAACAGGGAAGCGCGACAGAATGGACAGCGTCCTGGATTTCGCGTGCGGGTCGGGGTCGCTGCTGCTCAATGTGCGTCATCGCATGAAGGACGCCGGGGGCACGATCGGGAAGCTGTACGGCATGGAGAAGAACATCACGACCTACAACCTGGCGCGCATGAACATGCTGCTGCACGGACTGAAGGACACGGAGTTCGACATCCATCACGGCGATACGCTCACCAACGACTGGGACTGGCTGCGCCAGACCAATCCGGCGAAGAAGCCGCAGTTCGACGCCGTCGTGGCCAACCCTCCATTCAGTTACCGCTGGGATCCTGGCGAGGCGACGAGCGAGGACATGCGCTTCACCAATCACGGCGTGGCACCGAAGAGCGCGGCTGACTTCGCGTTTCTCCTGCACGGCCTGCACTACCTCAAGGATGACGGCGTGATGGCGATCATCCTGCCGCATGGTGTCCTTTTTCGCGGTGGTGCGGAGGCGCGCATCCGCCAGAAGCTGCTGGAGGACGGACACATCGACACGGTAATCGGTCTGCCGGCGAATCTCTTCTACTCCACGGGCATTCCCGTCTGCATCCTGGTGCTGAAGAAGTGCAAGAAGCCGGACGACGTGCTGTTCATCAATGCCGCCGAGGAGTTCGTGAAGGGCAAGCGGCAGAACCGGCTGGAAGAGGCGCAGATCGAGCACATCGTCGGTACGTATCAGCACCGCACGGAGCGGGAGCGCTACTCGCGCCGGGTGTCGATGAAGGAGATCGCGGGGAACGACTACAACCTGAATATTTCGCGATATGTAAGCACTGCCGAGGCCGAGGAGGAGATCGATCTTGGGGCGGTGCATGCGGAGCTGGTGACGATCGAAGCCGAGATCACGAAGGCCACGAAGGCACACAACAGGTTTCTGAAGGAGCTGGGGCTGGCGCTGCTGCCGTAGCGGCTGCGGATGCAAAACTGCAGGCCCTTCGCTGTGCTCAGGGCGACGCGGGGGGAGGGCTGCATTCCGCCCCATGGCTCGGCAGATGCCCACCCCGAACGATAGTTTGCAGACGATGTTCACGACTCCACTCCCTACCGGCCCATGCGACTGACCTGTCTCCTTGTACTGCTTCCGGCCACTCTCGCCGCGCAGGATATCAGCGCCGCCGCGATTCTTCGCGACATCTCCACGCTGGCGTCGGACCGCTTCGAGGGCCGCGCTCCTGGGACCCGCGGCGAGGACTCCGCGGTTGCGTACATCCAGTCGCAGTTCCGCGCAGCAGGGCTGAAGCCTGGCAATCCCGATGGTACGTACATCCAGCAGGTGCCGCTGGTGGGCACCACCTCCGCGGTCGAGTCACGCGTGATGATCGGGGGACGCGAAATCCCGCTGCGCCCTCTCGAGGACATCGTGGCGTGGTCGCTCCGCCCCGACACCTTGGTGCGCGTGCGGCCCTCGAACATCGTGTTCGTGGGCTACGGTGCGAAGGCGCCGGAGTACGGTTGGGACGACTACAAGGGCGTCGACCTGCGGGGCAAGGTGGTCGTGATGCTCATCGGCGACCCTCCGATTCCCGATCCCCGTGATTCCACCCGCCTGGATACCGCGATGTTCGGTGGAAAGGCGATGACCTACTACGGCCGCTGGACCTACAAGTTCGAGACGGCTGCAGCGCGCAACGCGGCAGCGGTGCTGCTGGTGCACCAGACCGGCCCCGCGGGTTATCCGTGGGGCACGGTGCAGAGCAACGATCACGAGAAGTTCGAGGTCGCGGGTGGCCCCCCGCACGCACCGGTTGAAGGATGGATTCAGCTCGACGTCGCCCGCCGCATTTTCACCGCGGCAGGCGTGAGCTTCGACTCGCTGGAGCGCGCGGCGCGTACCCGCCAGTTCCGGCCCGTCGCGTTGCGCGGAACAGCGAGCTTCACGGTGCGGAATGCGGTGCGCCGCATCCAGTCGCGCAATGTCGTGGGGCTGCTGCGCGGGTCCGATCCGAAGCTCCGCAACGAGTACGTGGTACTCAGCGCGCACTGGGACGCGTACGGGGTCGGCCGCGCCATCAATGGCGATTCCATATACAATGGCGCACTCGACGACGCGACCGGCGTGGCGTGGCTGCTGGCAGAAGCGCGGGCATTTGCGTCGCTGCCAACGGCGCCGCGGAGGAGCCTCGTGTTCCTGGCGGTCACCGCGGAGGAGCAGGGACTTCTGGGCGCACGGTGGTACGGGCAGCATCCACTCTATCCGCTCAGGAGCACCGTGGCCGACGTC
>JBBSVF010000220.1:0-5364 GCA_038233745.1 Gemmatimonadales bacterium | reverse complement strand
CCTTGTTGCGAAGGTCCACCAGCATGAGGTGGTTGTCGGTGCCGCCGCTCACCAATTGGTAGTCACGGGCGATGAGCGCCTCGGCAAGGGCTTTCGCGTTGCTCACCACCTGGCGGCAGTACAACGCGAACCCGGGCTCGAGCGCCTCACGGAACGCCACGGCCTTCGCGGCGATCACATGTTCCAGCGGACCACCCTGCGTGCCGGGAAACATCGCCTTGTTCACCGCAGCCGCGTGTTCCGCCTTGCAGAGGATCATGCCGCCGCGCGGGCCGCGCAGCGTCTTGTGCGTGGTGGTGGTGACGACGTCGGCATGCGGTACCGGCGACGGATAGGCTCCGGTGGCCGAAAGGCCGGCGAAATGCGCCATGTCCACCATGAAGATGGCGCCGATTTCGAGCGCCACCTGGGCGAAGGCCGCGAAATCCACGATGCGGGGATACGCCGAGTAGCCAGCGATGATCATCTTGGGCCGGTGCTCGCGGGCCAGTGCACGCATGGCGTCGTAATCGATATAGCCGTCGTCGGTGAGGCCGTAGGAAATCGCGTTGTACAGGAGCCCAGAGAAGTTTACCGGGGAGCCGTGCGTGAGATGACCGCCCTGCGAGAGATCCATGCCAAGGAAGGTGTCGCCGGGCTTGAGAAAGGCGAGGAATACGGCTGCGTTGGCCTGCGCCCCGCTGTGTGGCTGGACGTTGGCGTGCTCAGCGCCGAAGAGCTGCTTCGCCCGATCGATGGCCAGCTGCTCCACCTTGTCCACCACCTCGCATCCACCGTAATAGCGCTTGCCTGGCAATCCTTCCGCGTACTTGTTGGTGAGCGGAGAGCCCATGGCCTCCATCACCGCGGGCGACACGAAGTTCTCGCTCGCAATCAGTTCCAGACCGTTGTTCTGACGCGCGATCTCCTCGCCGATGAGTCTGGCGATCTCGGGGTCAGCCGCCTGTAGCGCGGCGCCCGGCGGACAGCGGTCCCACTCGGTCCAGGACGTCATTACGCGTTCTCCTTGGTTGGGTTCACATCACGTTCGATCTTTGCGACGCGGCGAGCATGGCGTCCGCCGGCGAAGGGTGTGTCGAGCCACGCCTTCAGGATGGCGCGCCCTTCGTCCTGCCCAACGAAACGGGCCGGCAGCACCAGGACGTTGGCGTCGTTATGCTCACGCGCGAGCGCGGCGATCTCCGGGGTCCACGCCACGGCGGCGCGCACATTCGGATAGCGATTTGCCGTGTACGACATGCCGAGCCCGGTGCCGCACAGGAGCACGCCACGCTGCACCTCTCCCGACGAGACGCGTTCGGCCAGCGGATGCGCAAAGTCGGCGTAATCGATGCTTGCGTCGTCCGCGGGTCCGAGGTCCTCCACAGCGAGCCCCATCGCGCGCAGATCGGCCTCGAGCAGTTCCTTCAGGTCGAATCCGGCGTGATCCGATGCGATGAGAATCGGCGTGGCATCTGTCACTTGTTTGGCCACTGCGGCCAGGTGCGCATCATGCCGGCCACGGCCTTGATGCGCTGTTCGGCCAGGCGATCGGCGGCCACGTACGTCGGTACCTTGTCGGTCTTTGCAATCGCGAACACCTTCAGCACGGTGTCGTAGATCTCGTCCGCTTTCCGGAAGGCGCGCGCCGAGCTCCAGCCGGCCAGTTCGGAGTACACGTTGATGACGCCACCAGCATTCGCGACGTAATCGGGAGCGTACAGGATGCCGCGCTCCTCGATGGCCTCGCCATGGCGCTCCTCGAGCAGGACGTTGTTGGCCGCGCCGGCGAGAATCTCCACGCGGAGCTTGGGCAGGGTGTCATCGTTGATGATGCCGCCCAGGGCGCAGGGAGCGAAGATGTCGGCCTGCACTCCGTAGATCTCGTCGGGGGCCACGGCACGTGCTCCGAACTCGCTCACCACGGTCTTCACACGCTCGGCGTCGATGTCGGTGACGATGAGCTTGGCGCCGGCCTCGTGCAGCTCCTTGGCCAGGTAGTAGCCCACATGTCCTGCGCCCTGCAATGACACTGTCCGCGTGCTGAGATCGTCGCTGCCCCACCGCTCGCGAGCCGACGCCTGAATGGCGCGGAACACACCGTGTGCCGTGACGGGGGACGGATCACCTGAGCGGCCTGCGAGTCCGGAGACATTCTTCGTCTCCATGTGGACGAAGTCCATGTCCGCCGTGCTGGTGCCGACGTCTTCCGCGGTGATGTAACGGCCACCGAGGCTTTCGACGAAGCGGCCGTGCGCGCGAAAGATCATCTCGCGATCGGTGGTCTTGTTGTCGCCGATGATCACCGACTTGCCGCCGCCGAGGTTGAGGCCCGCGACGGCATTCTTGTACGTCATGCCGCGCGCGAGGCGCAACGCGTCGACGATGGCGGCCTCATCGCTGGCATACTGCCAGAAGCGCGTCCCGCCAAGGGCAGGGCCGAGTGTGGTGCTGTGGATCGCGATGATGCCGCGATAGCCGGCGGTGGAGTCGTTGCAGATCACGAGTTGTTCGTGACCCATGGAGGCGATCGTATCGAAGAGCTGCATGAGTGACCGTGAGGAGTGAGTCCGGGAAAGTTAGGATGAGTGGCGACGGGCGTACAGTTCGCGGGCGATCACGATTCGCTGGACTTCCGACGTGCCCTCGTAGATCTCGGTGATCTTGGCGTCGCGGAACAATCGCTCCACGGGGTAATCCTTCACGTATCCGTAGCCGCCGAAGATCTGCACGGCTTCGGTGGTGACGTACATGGCGGTTTCGCTTGCGAGCAACTTGCACATGGAGCCGTGACCGGTGATGGACTCACCACGATCCTTCGCGGCCGCCGTCTGATGCAACAGCGCGCGGGCGCTCTCGATGCGCGAGGCCATGTCGGCCAGCTTGAACTGGATCGCCTGGAACTCGCGGATCGCGACGCCGAACTGCCGTCGCCCATCCGCGTAATCGAGCGAGTGTTCCAGTGCGGCGCGCGCGATGCCGATCGCCTGCGCGGCGATTCCGAGCCGGCCGTTGTCGAGCGAGCGCATCGCGTACACGAACCCCTGCCCTTCCTCCCCCAGCAGATTCGCGGCAGGCACGCGGAGGCCATCGAAGGCGAGCTGCACGGTGGGCGAGGCGCGGAGGCCCATTTTGTCCTCCTTCTTTCCCACGGTGAAGCCTGGCATATCCGGCGTGACGATAAAGGCCGAAATGCCCTTCGAGCCGCGCCGTGCGTCTGGCGAGTCCGTGCGCGCCATCACGAGGAACACATCGGCGAAGGTGCCCGACGTGACCCACGCCTTCGTACCGGAGAGGAGCCAGTCGTCGCCATCACGCACCGCCTGGCACTGCAGCGACGACGCATCCGAGCCGGCCTCCGGCTCACTGAGCGCAAAGGCGCCGATCTTCTCGCCGCGCGCCATCGGGCGCAGATAGGTCTCCTTCTGCTCATCCGAACCGAAGTTGAGCAGCATCTGCGTGGGGAGCGAGTTGTGAACGCTCATCAGCACGGCGGTGGAGGCATCGCCGGCGGCGATTTCCTCCAGCGCGAGCAGGTAGGTGGTCGTGTCGAGGCCCAGTCCGTCGTATTCCTCGGGGAGCAGCATTCCGAGGAAGCCGAGTTCGCCGAGCTGCGTGGCGATCTCCTTCGGAAAATGAGAGTCGCGATCCCAGGCCGCGGCGTTGGGCACCAGCACATCCGTGGCGAACGCGCGGGCGACGCCCTGGATCTCGCGCTGCTCGTCGGTGAGCGGAGTGAGCGACATCAGGCGTAGGTGTAGAAGCCGCGTCCCGACTTGCGGCCAAGCCATCCGGCGGCGACGTACTTTCGCAGCAGCGGACAGGCGCGGTACTTGGTGTCGCCGAGTCCGTCGTGCAGCACCTCGAGGATGGCGAGGCAGGTGTCCAGCCCGATCAGGTCCGCGAGGGCGAGGGGGCCCATCGGATGGTTCATCCCCAGCCGCATCACCGTGTCGATGGCCTCCGGCTCGCCGACACCCTCCATGACGCAGTAGATCGCCTCGTTGATCATCGGCATCAGGATGCGGTTGGCCACGAAGCCCGGAAAGTCGTTCACTTCCACTGGCGTCTTGCCCACGGCGCTGCTCCACGCGACGGTGCGGGCTGTGGTGTCGTCGCTCGTGGCGAGGCCGCGGATGATCTCGACGAGTTTCATGACGGGCACGGGATTCATGAAGTGCATCCCGATCACCTGTTCCGGCCGAGCGGTGCGGGCGCCGATCTCCGTGATGGAAATGGAGCTCGTATTGGACCCGAGTACCGCGCCTGCGTCGACCAGGCGATCGAGGTCGCCGAAGATGCGGAACTTGAGGTCGCGATTCTCGGTGGCGGCCTCCACGACCAACGCAGCACCGGCCACGGCATCGAGTGAGGTCTCGAGGTTCAGGCGCGCAAGGGTGGCCTCATCCTCACCAGGTTGCAGCGTTCCCTTCTTCACCTGCCGATCGAGATTCTTCGCGATGGTCGCCCTCCCCTTGTCCAGTGCGGACTGGGCGACATCGATCATGACGACGTCGAATCCAGATTGCGCGAAGACGTGCGCAATGCCGTTGCCCATCTGTCCTGCCCCAACCACCGCGATGCGGTCCGTCATGCGATATGCTCCTCGCGGCGCCCTGGCCGCGTCATGATGCCGATTGCCACGAGCAGGCCCAGTGCGGCGGCCAGTCCTCCCTCGGGTCCCCATGCTCCCCCGGTCCACCACGATGGCGCACTCGCGACACCGCGGTAGTCCGGACTCTCGAAGCGGATCCCGCTCACCGCAGTGTGAAGCGGAACCGCCATGACCCAGTTCCAGGCCAGGTGCGCCATCCATGCCGCGCCGAGACTGTTCGTCGCCAGTCGCACGACCGCCAGCCAGATCCCTGCCAGAATGACAACCAGCAGCGATCCGGATGTTGCCGATGGATTGGCCAGGTGCAGCAGCCCGAAGGCCACGCTCGTGAGGACCACAGCCGCCGTACGGCTTCCGCCGTCGATGGCCGCTCGTAGAAGATAGCCGCGCATCAGCAACTCCTCGAAGAGCGCCGCGGGGAGCAGCACCAGGCTGACGCGGAGCGCCGCGGCGAGGGAGCTGCCGTCACCTACCGGTACGAAATCGAGCCAGCCGCCCCCCACGAGCACGAGCGCGGGGAGCCCGATGGCGAGGAGGCCACTCAGCAGGCCGTCCATGAGGCGCGAGGGCGCGAACTGCGCCCGGGACACTCCGACATCGGTCCACGGTCGCGAGGTGGAGCGGAGCATGATCGCGGTCGCCGCGGACACACCGATGAGGTTCACCAGGTCGTCCACGCGGATCCGGATGCCGGAGCGCGCGCTCGCGGCGACCAGCGCGGGGCCGAACAGCCCTCCCGCGGCGATCGTCGCCACCACGGTGAGGAGGAT
>JBBSVF010000219.1:0-5378 GCA_038233745.1 Gemmatimonadales bacterium | reverse complement strand
GCACGGAATGTCGGGTTCATGTCGTAATCCGGCGGAGGTGTGGGCAGTGCGCAATCCAGCGACGATTCGATGGATTCTAATATTTACGCGGCATAAAAGGTGCCAGATTGCAAGTCGCGAGTTTCCACCGCCCTGGCGATCGCGGTGCGCGGGTTCTCCCTCGTTCGAGTCGAGGCGGCGGCGCTTCCCCTACGTCACTCTCCTCGTAGTCGCACGCACACTCTCCGCGCCTTCCGCGACTCGTGCAGGTGTATCCAGCCGCATCCGCAACAGGCGCACGGAGTTCAGGAAGACCAGGACGTGGCACGCGTGATGCGCCCGATGTCGTCCGAACACGCGTCGGATTCGCGGCTCCACCTGTGGCGGCAGTATGCCTACCCGGCCGTGGATTGGCGTCCGGGGCGAGCTGCGGATAGCTTTCCCTTATGCGTCGCTGCTCAGCTGTTCGCCTGATGCTCGCCTTTCTCACGTTCGTCGCTGCGCTCTCCGCGCCGGCGACCGTGTTGGCGCACGGCATTGCGCACGCGCAGGAATCATCCGCCCATCACGTCGCCGGACATCCCGACGACGCGTACGCGCACGCCCCGTCGGCAGGCGCTGAGGCATCCGGCACGCTTGCGGTGGAATCGGCTGACTCCGTACCGGAGCATCCCGCCCTCCACCCCGCGTCAGCTGTCTACCGACTGAATCCGTCGGCCGCGCCGTTGCCGACACCTCCAGAGGCGGAGTTCGGCGCGACGACGCTTACAGGGGCATCGGGTGTCGAGGCGATTGCCGAATCGTTGCACGCTTCGGCGCCCGACGATCCCATCTCCCAGCCTCGAGCGCCACCGCTCGGCTGACCGCGGTTCCCACGCGCGGTGCTACCCGCTGATGGAAATGCGAGGCTCGCGAAGAACTGGCCGGCGGCGAATGCCGGACAATAAACACAACTGAATTTTCTTCGGCGGCCTTCCACCGAACGTGCAATCACGCGCGCTCGGCGGCAAAACGGCTACCTCATCCATCGGCCCGCACGCTGGACACCTTGTTCGTGATGCCCCGACACAGAACGCTTCAACTGTCCCTGTTCGTCGTGCTGCTCGTGGCCCGCGCGCCGCTGCTCGCGCAGGTGGCGACCGCGCGCGTTGACTCGGCCATGTCGCCACTGACGCTCGCCGCCGTCCTCGATCTCGCGCTCAGGCAACATCCGCTGGTGGATGCGGCGCGATCACGGGTGGCGGCGGCCCGTGGTGCACTGCTCACGGCCCGCACGGTGGGAAATCCGCTGCTCACCTATCAGGTGGAGAACGCCGCATTTCCCGGCCGGCCGGCAGCTGCCGGCGTGGACCGGGAGATCTCCACCTTCGCGACGCTTCCACTGGAGCCGTTCTTTCAGCGCGGGCCGCGAACTCGCCGCGCTCAAAACGACATTCAGGCAGCCGAGGCGGAACTGAACCTGGCTCGACGAAGCGTGGTGCTGGACGCGGCGCGCGCGTACTTCCGCGTGGCCGAGGCGCAGTCGGCAGCCGCGGGGGCAGGGGACGTGGCAACGGAGCTGCAATCGTTGGCGGTCTACACCCAGGCCCGGGTGAAGGAAGGCGCGACATCCGAGGGCGATCTGATCCGCGTGCAGGTGGAGCTCGACCGCGCCGAGTCCTCATTGGCGCTGAGCAGGGCCGAGCTCGCGCGTGCACAGGGTGAACTCATGCCGTATCTCGATACGGAGACGCGGCGGGTCGCGCGCCTCGCATCTGTCACTGTGGCGCTGAATGCTGCGTCGGACCCTCTGCCGATCGGCGTGGAAGGGGCGAGCAGCGACCCGCTACGCCCGCTGGACGACTACGTGGCTCGTGCGCGCTCACTGCGGCCTGATCTCATCGCCGCGCGGGCACGGGTGGCCGCGGCCAACGCCGATGCGACGTACCAGCGCACGCTGGCAGTCCGGCAGCTCGGTGCCACATTCGGCACCAAGCGGTCCGCGGGTGCCACCACGATGATTGCCGGCATCAGTGTCCCGCTTCCGCTGTTCGACCAGAATCGCGGCGAGGTGCAGTGGGCGACGTCCGAGCGCGTCGCGCTGGAACAGGAGCTGGTCTGGCGCGAGCGGCAGGTCACGGCGCAGGTCGCCGCCTCGCATGCGGCGGCGCGCCAGCTGTCGGGACAGCGGAAGCGACTGGCCGGCGGTGCGATTGCGCGGGCGGAAGAGGCACGCCGCATTGCGCTGGCCGCCTACCGGGAGGGGGCGGCCTCGCTGCTCCAGGTCATCGATGCCTCCCGCGCCCTCGCCGAGCTGCGACTCGCCTACTATCGCATCGTGTTTGCCGAGCGGGAGAGCATGCTGGAGCTCGACGTGATTTCCGGTGGCGAGATTCTGGACCCGTCCCTCTCTCCACTTCCTTCCGGTGTGCGGCCAGCGCCGGCGGGTGACCACCCATGACCCTCGCACGAAACATGAGCCAGAACCTTCGCCGCACGCCGGTGGTCACACTGTTGTTCCTCCTGCTGGCTGGCTGCGGCGCCAACGACGACGTCGCGGAGACGGCGGGCGAGACCGGTGGGGCGGCAGGGTCCGTGGTGTTCTCGCCAGCGCAGGTGCAGCACGGCGGTGTTCAGTGGGCGCCGGCAAGCGCCGGCACGGGCGCCACGCTGCTCGAGGTCCCGGGGCAGCTCGTGCCCAACGAGGACCGCACCGCGCGGTTGGGTGCGCCGGCGCGCGGCCGGGTGCTTCGGGTGTTCGTGCAACCAGGCCAGCGCGTGGCTGCGGGCCAGCCGCTGGTCACGCTGCAGAGTCAGGAGGCGAGTGCGGCGCGCGCCGATTACGACAAGGCGGTGGCCGAACGAAACTCGCGCCGCGCGGCGGCCACCTATGCGCGCACGGCGCGTGAGCGTGCGGAGCGGCTGCTGGTTGCGAAAGCCATCTCGCGGCAGGAGCTCGAGCGCGCGCAGGCCGACGATGAACTCGGGCGCTCCGCGCTGGCGCAGTCGGAGGCCGAGGTGTCGCGAGCGGCGGCGGGAATGTCTCAGCTCGGGGTCGGTTCAGCGAACGGGATCATCACGATTGTCTCGCCGCTGAGCGGCGTCGTACTGTCGCGGGAGGCGGCGCCGGGCTCGGTCGCCGAGGCCGGTGAACCGCTGGCGAGCGTTTCAGATGCCAGCACGCTGTGGCTGGAGATCAGCGTCTCCGATCGTGCGGCATCCACGCTCTCGACCGGATCACGTGTGCGCTTCAGCGTGCCCGCGTTCCCCGCCGACACGTTCGCAGCCCGGATCACGAGCGTGGGCGGCGCGCTGGATCCGACCACGCGCATGGTGCCGATCCGTGCGACCGTGGCGAATCCCGCGGGCCGGCTTCGGCCGGCGATGTTCGCGACTGTATGGATCGAGGGGGCGGGGAGCAGCACGGCGGTGAGCGTGCCTGAGGGCGCGGTACAGATGCTCGATGAACGCCCCGTCGTGTTCGTCGCCCATCCGGACGCAAAGGGTGGCGCGCGGTTCGAGCGTCGCGACGTGCAGGTGGGGGGGATGGTGGCGGGCCGACGGCAGATCGCGCTCGGACTGAAACCCGCAGAGGTCGTGGTGACTGAAGGTGCATTCGCCGTGAAGTCCGAGTTTTCGCGTGCCAAGATGGCGAAGGAGTGATGCGGCGATGATCGAACGTCTCATCGAGCTGTCCCTTCGCTTTCGCCTTGCGGTGATCGGCCTTGTGCTGCTGCTTGTCGTCGCCGGCAGCTGGGCGCTGTGGAGCATCAACACCGACGCCTTTCCCGACCTGACGCCGAATCAGGTGCAGGTCATCACCGTCGCGCCCGGTCTCTCACCGAACGAGGTGGAGAACCTCGTGAGCTACCCGATGGAAACCAACATGATGGGGCTGCCCCGCACGCAGGGCGTGCGCTCCATCTCCAAGGCGGGCATCTCCGTGGTCACCGTGTCGTATGACGACGACGTGGACATGTACTTCGCGCGCGCTCAGGTGCAGCAACGCATGCAGGATGCGGTCGGGAGCATTCCGGCGGGCATGCAACCGCAGCTCGGGCCGGCGGCCACGCCGATGGGGGAAGTGTTTCAGTACCTGCTCCTTGCGACTGATTCACTGAATCCCGTGTCGCTGATGGAACTGCGCAGCCTGCAGGAATACACCATCAAGCCGATGCTGCGCACGTTGCCGGGGGTCGCCGACGTGAACTCGTGGGGCGGCGAGGTGCAGCAGTTCCATGTGCTGGCCGATCCGTCGAAGCTGGCCGGCTACGGACTCACGCTATCGGACCTCGGCGCCGCGCTGGAGGCGAACAACAGCAACTTCGGCGCTGGCTACATCGAGAATCGCGGGGAGCGCTTCACCGTGCGCGGGCTCGGCCGGCTCGCGGATACCACCGACATCGGGAACGTCGTCGTGAGCACCCGCGGCGGCACGCCCATCTACGTGCGCGACGTCGCGCTGGCAACCGTGGGGCCCATGCCGCGCGAGGGCGCCGTCTCGCGGGATGGACGAGGAGAGACGCTGTCCGGCATGATCGTCATGCTGAAGGGAGCGAACGGGAAGGATGTCGTGGAACGCGTGAAGACCCGTCTCCGTGACATTCAGCCGCTGCTGCCGTCCGGTGTGGAGATCCTCCCCTTCTACAACCAGGGCGATGTGGTGGACCGCACGACGCACACGGTCTTCAAGAACCTGCTCGAGGGCGGACTGCTCGTGGTGCTGGTGCTCTTCGTCTTCCTGCGGAACGTCCGCGCCTCGCTCATCACGGCATCGGTGATTCCGCTGTCGCTGCTCTTCGCGTTTCTGGCGATGAAGCGCTTCGGCGTGTCGGCGAATCTGATGAGCCTTGGTGCGCTCGACTTCGGGCTGATTGTTGATGCCTCCGTGGTCATGGTGGAGAACTTCGTGCGTCGCCTCGGACAGGCCGGTGCCACCGGCGACGAGCAGCGGCGCGACCTCGTGCGGCGCGCGGCATTCGAGGTGGGCCGGCCGATCGTGTTCGGCGTGTGCATCATCATCGCCGTGTACCTGCCGATCTTCGCGCTCGAGGGGCTCGAGCGCCGCATGTTCGCGCCGATGGCGTTCACCGTCTGCGTCGCGGTGCTGGGGTCGCTGGTCCTCGCGCTCGCCTACGTGCCGATGGTGTCCTCCTTCCTGCTCACGCATGTGGAGGAGAAGCCGTCGCGGTGGTTCGACGCGGTGCGCGCGCGATACACGCGGGACCTGAGCCGCGCGCTGGCGCACCGCCGTCTGGTGATCGGCTCGGCCGTGGGCCTTCTCGCCGCGGCGCTGGTCTCTGTCCCGTTCCTGGGCACGGAGTTCATGCCTCGGCTCGACGAAGGCTCGATGCTGATCGAGACGCGCCGGCTGCCCAGCACGTCGCTACCGCAGGGAATGAGCATCGCGAAGGAGGTGG
>JBBSVF010000218.1:0-5414 GCA_038233745.1 Gemmatimonadales bacterium | reverse complement strand
CCCCGAAATGCGGCGGCGGCCGGCGCCACGGCGTCGCCGCCCGCAGCGGCCCCGGCGCAGAGTGCGCAGGCGGCCGGCATGCCGGCGTGTCCTGTCTGCGGGGGCGCCATGTGGGACGATCGCGACTCCAAGCGCAATCCACGCGCGCCGGACTTCAAGTGCCGGAACAAGCCGAAGGCAAAGGGTGGCGAGGGCTGCGAAGGCGTAATCTGGCCCGCTCGCGATGGCGCTCCGTCGCCGTACCCCGCCTCTGCAGGGCGCCGGCAACCCTCCGCCTCGTCTGCCCCACCGCAGGACGACGCGCCATTTCCAGACGAGCCGCCACCATACGACGACGCGCCTCCACACGACGACGACGATCTGCCCTTCTGACCAGGCGGGAAGGTGCTCAGGTCAGACGAGTGCTCGAATCCAGCCTCCGTCCACCGGAATGGACGCCCCAGTGGTGTAGCTGGCGCGATCGGAGGCGAGGAAGGCCACCATGGCGCCGAACTCTCTCGGTTCACCGAGGCGCCCAGCGGGAATGGCACGTTCCCATGCATCGGTTTCCTGTTCCGCGGTTGTCCCGTGAAGCGAGGCGTTGCGAGCAGCCAGTTCCTCCACGCGTCTCGTTCGGGTGTAGCCCGGCATCACGCAGTTCACTGTGATGCCCTGCGCGGCGACCTCGTTGGCGAGGGTGCGTGAGAACCCTGTGACTGCCGCGCGAACACTGTTGGACAGGATCAGGTTGTCCACCGGCTGCTTCACCGCAATCGACGTGACATTGATGATGCGTCCCCAGCCGGCGGCTTTCATTCCGGGCAGCACGCCGCGCACGAGTTCGATCACGCTCAACAGATTCTGACGCACCGCCGCATCCCATGCGGCGTCGTCATGCTGTTCAAAGGGACCAGCCGGAGGGCCACCGGCGTTGGTGACCAGCACGTCCACCGTACCGAACTCCGCGAGCGCTCGCGTCGTCAGCCGTCGCACCTGAAAGGCGTCTGACAGGTCGGTGGATACGGCGACCACATCCACTCCGTGCCGCCGCCTCAGGTCCGCAGCCGCGTCCTCCAGCGCCGCGCCATCCCGCGCACAGATCATCAGCCGCATCCCCTCGGCGGCCAGTTCGTCGGCGACGGCGAACCCCAGCCCGCGACTCGCCCCCGCCACCAGCGCGGCACGCCCCGTCAGTCCGAGATCCATCGCTCAGCGACGGTGAAAGTAGCTGTCCGTTCCCTCGAGCCAATCCTGGCGTGGAGGCGAGAAGATGTCCACGTCCAGCGTGTCCTCCAGCGCCAGCGCCTCGTGCGGCACATTCGACGGAATGTGAAGCACCTCACCCGCCCGCACCGTGAGCTCCTGCGCACGGTCCGCTCCGATGCGGAAGAGGAGCGCTCCCTCCAGGATGTACGTGAGCTGCTCGTTGTGATGAGAATGTTGCGGAACCAGTGCGTCCTTCTTCAGATAGACATGCGCCAGCATCATGGCGTCGCCGGTGATCAGCTTTCGTGAGATGCCGTGGGTTACCTGCTCCTCGGCAACTTCTGTCCATCGAAAATGGCGAACGTCGCTATGTGGCATCGAGTCTCCGGCTGGGCTGGGGTCTCTGATCTTGCGCTCCGGGACTGATGCGCGCTACCCGGGGGCCAGGAACGCGCCTGGCAGACAGAACCGTTATCATACGACGACGAGACGTACCCCTTCACGCCAAATCCCCACCCCGATGAATCTCCTTGCCCGCGGGCATCGCATCCTGAGACGCATCACGCCTCTGGCGTTGCTCCCCGTCCTGTTGCTGGGCCTCGCACCGGCAGTGCAAGGACAGAGAGACACCACGCAGGATGGCCGGTTGCTGACGGTGCGCGATACATCGCATACGCGACAAACGCTCTTCACGTACCGTGATGCGGCGCTCGCGGCGGGATTCACGGTGCTGACGGTGGCGATGTTTCCGCTGGACCGCAGAATTGCCGGCGAGCTACAGGATCAGAATACGCAGGCCAATCGTTTCTTCGAACGCTCGGCGACAGGGGTGGAAGCGATCAGCAGCCCTGGCGCGTACATCATCGGCGGAAGCCTGTACGCATTCGGCCGAATCAGTGGCCAGAAGAACGTGGCGGATCTCGGATGGCACGGAACGGAGGCCGTGCTTTTCTCGTCGGGTGTCACGAATATCCTGAAGGGCATTCTGGGGCGCGCGCGCCCGTTCGCCGTGAGTGACACCAATCCACACGACTTCAACTTTCTCGGTGGATTCTCGAGCTCCCGCCGCCAGTCCTTTCCCTCTGGCCATACCACGACAGCCTTTGCCGCCGCGGCGGCCGTCACCAGCGAAGCGCGTCGCATGTCGCCCAGGTCGGTGTATTTCGTGGGGCCGGCCCTGTATGGCGGCGCTACCCTGGTGGGACTCTCGCGCATGTATCACAACAAGCACTGGGCGAGCGATGTCGCCCTTGGCGCGGCAGTCGGCACCTTCAGTGGCCTCAAGGTGGTGCGCTACTCGCACG
Organism: Gemmatimonadales bacterium; assembly: GCA_038233745.1. Lineage (GTDB taxonomy): Bacteria > Gemmatimonadota > Gemmatimonadetes > Gemmatimonadales > Gemmatimonadaceae > AG11. The sequence continues at coordinate 2,925 of JBBSVF010000218.1, read as the reverse complement.
CCCACGCGGACAACAAGATCGATCGCTTCATGCTGAGCGCCACCATCACTCCAACGCCGGACGGCGGCGCCGTGCTCGGCTTCTCGCTGCCCACCCGCTGATCAGCGATTACGCAGCCATTCGTCGAGCAGGCGGACACGGTAGCCATATAACGTATCGAGGAGTGACCGAGGTGCGGTGGCGCGCTCAATGTCCGCTGAGGAGAGATAGCTGAGCGCAGCGGGACCTGGGGTCCAGGGGGGGAGTGGCCGGTTCGCCAGCTCCTGCACCCGGACCTCCATGTAGCCGGGCACCCCGCGTTTGGGTGCGAGGCGAATGGCCTCCGGCAGCAGGCCCCGGGTGGCTTCTCGCAGCAGGCGTTTGCGTTGCGCCCAGGGAACCGGTGGCGCGTCCAGCACGGCGCGAATCACGCGGAGATCCAGGAAGGGCAGCCGAATGTCGATGGGCGCGCCGTGCACCCCCGCATCGAGCGATTCGAGGAGCGACTGCCAGAGCGGCTGCTCCAGCGCGATGGCCAGGTCCGGGCGGTGCCGATGTGGATACGGGGGTGACGGACGTGTGCGTCGCCACGAGCGCAGTCGGTCGCGAATGCCGAGATGCGGACGGCCCTGTCCTCGCACCAGACTGGCGACAATGTCGGCGAGCACCCGCAAGGGTGCCATGGACGCGAGCAATTCAGGCAGATCGGGCGCGTGCAACAGAGTGTCAGGATCCTCGCCATAAAGGCCCACGCGGGCACACGAGGCCGCGGTGTCCATCATCGTCTGCCAGAGCGCCAGGTCAGGCTCGTCGTATGGTTCCGGCCTCGCGAGATCCTGCCGGATGAGTTGCGACATGAAGGGGTGTTCGACGCCCTCCACGACGCGCTGTTCGATTCCCAGCACACTCGCTGCCACGCGAGATCGGGCAAAGTCGTCGTCGGCAAGTCCGCCCGGGACGTGGGCGGTGATCGCCACCGCCTTCGCGGCAGGCTGCAGGGCGACAGCGAGAGCAGCCAGGGCCGTTGAGTCGAGCCCGCCGCTCATGAACACGGTCACCGACGGAGAACGCAGGCGATCGGACACCGCCTGCTCCAGCGCGCGCATGAGGCGGGCCGGATGGTCGGAGATGCTGTGATCGGGTCGCACGTCCGGCACCTGCCAGTGGCGCACAAGCTCCAGCGTCATTCCGTCGACGATTGCCAGGTGCGCGGGAGGAATGCGCCGGACGCCGCGGAAACTCGTCGACTGCAGATCGGCGTTCAGCCCATTTGTGAGATATGAGCGGATTGCCGGCTCGTCGAGGGTCTGATCGACGAAGGGCAGCGCGAGGATGGCGCGCAGTGTGTTGCTGGCGACCAACCAGCCATCCCCACGCACCACGTACAGCATCCGTACCCCGAACGGATCGCGCACGAGCGTCGTGCGGCCACTCGCCGGTTCGTGAATCGTGACGCTGTAGTCGCCCAACACGCGTGATGGAGCGTGCGTCCCCCAGCGCCGCCACGCGAGCGCAAAGAGCTGCAGGTCGCTGTCGCTTACGGCCGCGCGCGCACCGCCCGACACCAGCGATTCCACGAGCGCCTGCCGATCATCGATTCGCACCTGCCCGGTGAAGTGCTGATCACCCTCCGACAGGGAAAGCATATTCAGCCGCGGGTCGCCAGTCTCCAGTCGCGCCGTGATCGCCGCCCACTCGGTTCCCTCGCGTACGTTCGTGCCGTGCGGTGCGCGTCGCTCCAGCTCTCGCCGGGCTTCGTGTCCGTGGTCGGCGAGCATGGCGCATGCGTCGGGTCCGGTGCACAGCAGGTATCCACTCATGAGCGCAGGGTGTCACCCGGCAGCCGAAGAGGCAAGCTGATGACCCGTGCGGCCGAGTGATCGTCGTTGGGATGTCCTGGGCACCGTTCGTGGAACTCCTGCCAGATGACTCTCGTAAGGACCAACATGACACAGGTCTCCGCTCCGCCATCCGTTCCCACCGCGCCCGCGCCGCCAGTGGTGTCTCAGGTGATCGTGGGGGGCACTCCCATGCCGGCAATCTTCTCCCGCGCTGACATCGAGGCCCTCAACGCTCGGCGCTCGATGCTCTCCAGCCAGCTGAACTCGGCCAACGGACGGCGGCAGGAGCTGCATAATCTTCTGCGGAGGGCCGACGGGGTGGACAAGGCTGGCCTCGAGGCACGATTGGCTGTGCTGGATACCAGGATCGCACGCCTTGAAGGGGACATCGACGAGAATGGCAAGGCGCTCTCGTCCATTCCAGCGCTGCGTGCAGGCGCACGTCCTGATCAAGGCCGATCCGTCGTACCTTCAACCTTTACGGAGAACATGGTCCCCATCGTGATCGTCTTCACCATCTTCGTGCTGATGCCGCTGGCTGTGTCGATCGCGCGAAGTATCTGGCGGCGCAACTCGCTGCCCGCTGCCTCCACGTCGCCGGAGCAGGTCCAGCGCCTCGAGCGCATCGAGCAGGCTGTCGACGCGATTGCGATCGAGATGGAGCGGGTGTCGGAGGGGCAGCGTTTCGTGACGCGACTGCTGTCCGAGAACAAGATCGGTGGGCTCTCCTCACTCGGGGCCGGCGGCGCCGAGCCTGTCGGGGTACCGATGCGCGAGACGGTGAATGTGGGGGGACGGCCGCTCTAGCTGGCGGTAGCTGTGCTGCGGATCCTTCGCTCCGCTCGATGCTGACTGCGGATCCTTCGCTCCGCTCAGGATGACAGGGAGTGCAGGAACCCGAATGTCGCCCTGAGCGGGGGAAAGGGCCTGCAGTCTCTCGCCACCGGTCCCGCACCACGCACCTCGCTCGGGGCGTGCCGCACGGTACGCCGAGTCCCGGCCGTATGCCCTCCACATTGCTCCCGACGCAACTGCATATCGCGAGTATAATTGCGATTTGCAACGATCGTCCGAATATCGGTCAGGGACAGGGCGGCCGAACGGT
>JBBSVF010000217.1:0-5425 GCA_038233745.1 Gemmatimonadales bacterium | reverse complement strand
TGTCTTCGAGCAGCCGATGCTGACCCTGCTCCGCCACTCGCCGCACTACGTCGTACAACTCGCGATAATCGACGAAGGCATTGGCGTCGGTCAACGAGACTTCGAGGTCGATCATGAGCGGCTGCGGATGCTCAGCTTCATGCGCGAGCACGCCCACGAGCACATGAAAACTCATGCCGGCCAGCGTGATGACTGGTGCGCCTGTCCAGGCGCCCGCGCTTCCGATGTGTGCGCTGTTCATCGCGGTGTGCAGCCTAACCGACGTTCGTGATGCGGCGAGTGAGCTCGCCGAGGTACAGCGCCACGCCGCGCAGTTCCTGCGTGGCGCCTTCGAGCTCGCGAAGGGCCGCCGCCTGGTCGCGAGCACTGCGCGTGACCTGTTCCGCCCCGTCACGATTGCGGGCAGCGATGGTCGCGATACGCTTCACGCGCTCGATGAGCTTGCCGAAGGTGAGCTCCTGCTCGCGCGACGTGAGCGCGATGCGCTGTGCGCCCGTCGCGGCAATGGCCGTCGCGTCCACGATCAAGTCGAGCGCTTCCCGGGCCTGGCCAGACAGTACCTCGACATCCTGCACGATGGTCTCTCCCCGTGACATCTGGAACGCCACGCGACGCATCTGTTCCTCGAACTCGCCCACGATATCGCCGGCCTCGTCCGAGGCGCGCGCACTCTGCTCGGCGAGCCGGCGCACTTCGTCGGCGACAACGGCGAATCCCATCCCCTGCGCGCCTGCGCGCGCGGCTTCGATGGCCGCGTTGAGCGCCAGCAGGTTGGTCTGATCAGCGAGCTCCCTGATCACGGCGATGAACTCGGTGATCCGGCGCACGCTCACGGCCAGCCCCTGGATCTGCGCCCCACTCTCGCCCACGAAGACCTTGGCGCCCACAAGTCGTTCGATGGCCGTGGCGATGGTATGGCGATGCTCGGTCGCGATCTCGGTGGCGCGCTGACTGGCCTCGGCGGCAGCGCTGCCGTCGCGCACCACATCCTGCGTCGCCGAGGTGAGGGCCTGCGTGACCTCGAGCGACCGCCCCACCTGCTCGCCCTCTTCCGTAATGCCGCGCGTAATGTCACCGATCGTGCGTGCCACGCTCTCGCCCCCCGCGCGCAGAGCGCGGGCCGATCCGGTGAGGGTGTCGAGCTGGCTGCTCACCCGGGTCATGGCCTCGAGCAGCGGACGACGCAGGTCGTGGATGTGGAGCGTGGTCGCAAGCTGGCTTGCAAAGCGCTTGATGAGCGCAACTTCCTTGTCCGAGTACGCATCCGGTTTCAGGTGCTCCAGTTCGAGCATACCGACGGTCCGGTCGCCGAACCGCAGCGGCAGCACGATCACGCTCCGCATCGGCGATCGGCCGGGAAGCACGCGCTCGTCCCGCAGCACGTCGTTCACCCGTACGACGTTGCCCGTGCGAAGCGCCTCCTCACGAAGCGCATTGAGACTCGGCTCTGGCTCGCGCGGCACTTCCAGGTAGCCTTCGACACCGCGCCATACATGCCGCAGGGCGCCCTCATCCAGCCGCCCGATACGGAACTCCTGCCAGTCCACCAGGCGATGGGCCAGCAGCTCGATGCGGCGGAAGGCGTCGGCGATGTCGACATCCGACGAGACGATCTGCTCCATCGCGAGGATCTTGTTGAGTTCTTCCGCAGCGATGGACTCCTCCAGGATCCGCTTGATCAGCATCCCGGCGCCGCCCATGACCACGCCCACCAGGGCCCAGCCCACCGGGCTGAGCGCACCGAACGCGAGCAGGATGATGCCCACGGCGATGGCACCCGCGCCAAAGGCAATGACCTCGTAGCGCAGGATGAGCGACTTCTCCTCGTCGAGAAGCTTGTCACGCAGCAGCAGGGTGAAGTAGAGCAGCAGCCTGCTGGCCAGAAAATAGGCGAACATGAAGAGGGAGAGCGCCGGGAGCGTATCCGTGGTGAGACCGCCGCCGGCTCCCAGGGAGATGGATGCCCAGGCGTACACGCCGTATGCCGCAATGAGCGCGATGGCCTCGCGCCCGGCGTTGATCCAGGAGATCTGCAGACCCTTCCGCAGAAACAGCAGATCCGCGAGCAGCACCCCCACATACAGACTCAGCGCGCTCTCGGGGGCTCCGGCGATGAGGGCACCGGCCACCGCCGGAATCGCGAGCAGGTTGAGTGCGCCGTATTTGGTGAGCGGAATCTGCTGAATCCGCAGGAACACCACGCTCGCGACCAGTACGCCGAGCGCGATGAGGTGCCCCATCCACCGCGGATCAAGCGCGAGCGCGACGGCCAGCAGCAACGTGCCGGCGACGCCGAGGAATCGCGCGTACGCGGTGAGGAACGTCTTCACGTCAGCGGTCGTCCAGCGCCGTGCGGATCGACCGTGCGAGCTCGAGCGCGGCATCCACGCTCTCGCCTGCGGCGCGAACGATCGCGCTCCCCACCACCACGCCGTCGGCCATGCCGGCCACGACGCGGGCCTGCGCTGGAGTGGCGATGCCGAAGCCCACGCAGATGGGCAGGTCGGTCGCACCGCGAAGACGCGCCGTGGTCTCCCGGAGATCCGGAGGAAGATCGGCCCGGACACCGGTGACGCCGAGCCGGCTGATGAGATAGACGAAGCCGCCCCCGGTGCGGGAGATCTGTCCCATGCGGTCGGCGGGGGTGGTGGGTGCCACCAGACGGATGAAGTCCAGCGGCCCATCCGCCAGCCACGCCTCGCGCTCGGCATCGGCACCGAGGGGGAGGTCGGTGACAAGCACACCGTGCACCCCCGCCTCGGCGGCGCGTTGCAGGACACCGGCGCCGGCCCGCAGCAGGGGATTGAGATAGCTGAAGAGCACCACGGGGACGTCGAGCGCGGCGCGCTTCACGAGCGCCAGCGTGCTGTCCAGGGTGGCGCCGGCCTCGAGCGCGCGCTGCGAACTCGCCTGAATCACCACGCCGTCCGCCATGGGATCCGAAAACGGCACGCCGACCTCGATCACATCAGCGCCGGCGTTCGCCAGTCCCTGCAGCAGTGCGAGGCTCGCCTCCGGATCCGGATGACCCGCCGTCATGTATGGTACGAACGCCGTGCGCGAGGCGGAGCGCAGCGCAGCGAAGCGCTGAGCGATGGGATCAGACGAAATAGTCACCGACCCTGATACCATACCGTTCCGGATTCTCCGTTTTGATGATCGTGCGCTGGAAGACGCCGTCGTCGGATTGATCCGCGAGGTTCACCAGATGGCCGGGCTGCAGCAGATTGCCCTGCGCGTCGCTGATCACGCGCACAATCGGGCGGGAGAGCATCTCGAGCACGGGGTTCACGGCGTGCACGATCCCCAGCTCGAAGGTATCGAGGATCACGAGCGTTCCCACCGGATAGATACCGGTGAGGTTGATGAACGCCTTGACCACCACGGGGTCCATGCCGCGGCGCGGGTTGTCGCGCATCTCGAGCATCACCTGGGCAGGCGACATCGGCGTTGTCTGATAGGAACGGCGCGACGTCGCGGCGTCGAATCCGTCAGCCACCGCCACGATCTTGCTGAACATCGACATCGTCCGCGCGCGAATGGGGCGAGGATAGCCGGTGAGATCCAGCTTCATGTGATGCTCGTGCGCCACGACCATCGCCCGATACGGGAGTTCCTGCTGTCCGCGCAATTGAAACAGGGCAAGGGCGCCGAGCCACGGGTGCGAGGCGATCAGCCGCCACTCGTCATCCGTGAGTCCCCCGGACTTGTTGATGATCTCTGCCGGCACGCGTGACTTCCCGATGTCGTGAAACAGTGCGGCCATGCCGAGATCGTACAACTGCACCTTCCCCAGCCCGAGCCGTTTTCCAAGTGCCACGGAAAAAATGCAGACGTTCACGCTGTGCGTGAAAGTGTACTCGTCGTAATCGCGGATGGTGGTGAGCCCGATCAGCGACGTCTCCTCATTCAGGATCTGATCGACGATGCCCTGCACCACGCGCTTGATCTTCTTGATGTTCGGACTGCGCCCCATGCGCACCGACGTCATCAGGTCCTTCGTGACCGACACGGATTGCGCGTACGTCTTCTTCGCGACTTCCTTGGATTTCTCGAGCTCATGCTCGTCATCCGCATGCGCCATCGGCTCCCCGATCTCGAACACGCCGAGACCTTCCTGCTCCAGCCGCCCCTGCAGCTGCACGAACCGGGCGGCGGGCTGCTCGCCGCCCGCGGGTACGAGCAGGAGGGCCACGAGGCGCTGCCAGTCCTTGCCGTCCGGCGCGCTGCGCAGGTGCAGCGACCCGACGCCCACCGAGCGGAACACACTCAGGAGGTGACTGAAGCTGGCGTAGTTGTCGAGATCCAGCCGGAGCCGAACCGTGTTGATGAAGACGAACTCGCCGGACACCCGAATCTCGAGCTCATGCTCGTGCTCGAGTAACTCCTTGCCCAGCTGCGCCAGTTCCGCGGTCGCATTCCCCACCGCCGCGTTCGCCAGGGGATACATTCGGACCGCGCGCAGTGCCGTGTAGATCGCCAGGATGAAACCCTTGCCCGCGCGGCGGATGAAGGCGTCGCCGCCTGCTTCCACAGATCCTGGGCGATTCCCGCCGGCCGCCACGTGGGCAAAGGCGCCCGAGGTGCGGGAGAGGCTCATGCGGTTCCCCCGCGAAGCGCGCGGCTCACGGCATTGCGCACCACGACATCCTTCTCGTTCGCCGCCTTCTGCAGCGCGGCCCGCGATGCGGCGGTGTTCACGCGTCCCAGCGCCACGGCGGCACAGGCACGCAGCTCCGCGTCATCGCGGCGTCCGAACAGCGACTTGCCATTCAAGGTGGCGTCCAGCCCGGCAATGCCGGCGTCGCCGCAGAGAGAGCCGTAGGCTTCATAGACCGCCATCTTCTCCGTGAGATCGGCTTCGCGGATGGCCTTGCCCTTCACCATGGCATCGAGGCGCCCGAGCACCGGTCGATATGCCCGTGCCTGCAACGCCTTGATGGCAGCGACACGCACATCGCGATCGGTGTCATCCACCGCGCGCTCCAGCGACTGCAGCGCGCCCGGCGAGCCGATTTCCGTGAGTGCCTGCACCGCCGCCATCCGCATGGCCGGCGCCCCGTCACCCAACAGCTTCGCCACAGGCGCCACCGCGGCCGGACTCTTCAGCGCGCCCGCCCTGCGCACCGCCTCGAGCGCCACCGCGGGCTGCGGTGAGAGGATCAGCTTGACCAGCTCTGCCGTGTTCTGCGCGGCGAGCCGCGCCGCCGCTTGCTCCAGCAGGGGACGCAACTTGGGGTTCTGAAGCTTGCCGAGCCATTCCAGGACGGTGCCCAGCGCGGTGGACCGCAACTGCTCGAACAACTCCAGCACCTCGGCAGACGACGGCAACTCGGCCGCTTCGTCCAGCGACTGCAGCAGTTGCGAAAGCGACTGCGGTGCACTGAGGCGTGCAGGCAGGGCAGCAAGGCGCTCGCGCTGCGGT
>JBBSVF010000216.1:0-5463 GCA_038233745.1 Gemmatimonadales bacterium | reverse complement strand
TGCTGTCCAGGAAGACGAGGCCGCGGTGCGCCTCGATGGCGCGGTGCACCACCGCGAGCCCCAATCCGCTGCCACCGGGTTTCGTCGTGAAGAAGGGATCGAAGAGACGGTCCCGGATGTCAGTTGGAATCCCGGCGCCGCAATCGCTGACGCTCACGGCCAGTGCGCCGTTCGCAAACTGTCCGTCGCTCCCGATCTGCTCCGCCCCGGGTGTCGAGATCTCCAGCAGGACATCGCCGCCAGCGGGCGACGCCTGCACCGCATTCATCAGCAGGTTGAAGATCGCGCGGTGCAGGAGATCGTCGTCGCCCTCCACGAAGTGCGGTCCATCCGAGACGCGTGAGACGATGACGACGCCGCGCTCGCTCTCCTCCTGTGCGGCGATGAGCCGCACGGCGCCGGCGACAAGCTGTTCCAGATCGAGCGGTTCGCGCCGGGCGACGCGCACTCGGGCGAAATCCAGGAACTCCGAGAGCAGCCGGCTGAGCCGGTCGGATTCGCGCATCACGAGACGCGCGAGCACCTGTTCATCATCACCGGCAAAGGGAGACCGCGAGAGCTGTTCGACAGCGCTGCGGATGGACGCCAGCGGATTGCGGATCTCATGCGCGAGCGACGCGGACAACTCCGCTACACCCTCCAGCCGTTCCGCACGGAGCCGCAGCGTTTCCATGCGCTTCTGATCGGAGATATCCTGGAAGATGGCTGTCGCGGTCCGGTCGGTGCGCTGTCCGTCGCCATCCGTATATGTCGTTGTCACGCCGATGGGAAACCGCCTTCCGACGGCGGCGATGATCCCCTCCCCCCGCGTCACGCGCACCCGATCGCGAACCGATCGCTGCAGCGCCTCGGCAAGCTCCGGTGCGATCCGCGCGATTTCCGGCATCACATCGGAGCCCATCCGGGATTCGAAGTCGGTGCCCAGCAGCTGCTCGGCCATCGGATTGGCATACAGCAGCCGGCCGCGGGCGTCGATCGTCAACACCCCCGATCTGATATTGAACAGGATGTCGGCGGCCTGAAGCCGTACCTGAGCCAGCTCGGCCTCGGTGCCCGCGCCCACTTCCTTCAGCTTCGCGCTTAGGTATGCCGTGCCCAGCGCGACCACCGCAAAGACACCGAGCTGGAGCCACACCGCGGCGGTAAAGCTCCCGTCCGTGCTCCAGAAGGCGTCGGCCACGTACAGGACGTTGCCGAGTGCCGCGACCAGCAGCCCTCCCCCCACGGGGAGGAGCAGCGACGCGGCGGCAATCACGAGGATGTAGAGCGCCGCGAAGGGGGATGTGCCCCCGTCGCGCACCTGCGTTACGTGGACGACAGCGGTTACCAGCAGCAGATCGAAGACCGACTGCAGGTAGAAGAAGTTGGGGCGGAGAGGCCTGCGGTACAGCTCGGTGTAGAACACCGAGGCCGCAGTGACGACGATCACGGCGATGAATGCGAGCATCGCCACGAGGACTTTCCCCGTGTCGGTGAGCGGATCCTGCCACACCAGTACCGCCGCCAGGATGATGGACGACGCCAGCGAGATGCGAGCGACATACACCCAGCGCACGAGTCGCGCTGGGTCCAGCAGGAGTGGCGCTCGTCCGGTGGCCGACTGGCCGAGAGTTCGCAAGATTGCTGGTGAAGAGACTTTCGCGATATGCCAGACCTGATGACTGGGCACTTTTCTGGCATTCTGCCACAACTACATCGAAATGACGATCCTGAACCTGGGGAGTTTCCAATGAGCGGCGAGGGAGCGCTGGAGCTGTCGAATGGCCTCACGATCCCGCGGACCGAGCTGGAGTTCAAGGCGAGTCGCGCTGGGGGAGCGGGCGGCCAGCACGTGAACACGTCATCCACCAGGATCGAGCTGGTCTGGAATGTGTCGCTCAGCCAGGCGCTGGACGGCGCGAGCCGTGCGCGCGTGCTCGACAAGCTGGCCTCCCGAATCGATGGCGAGGGCAAGATCCGGGTGGTTTCCAGCGCGCGTCGCAGTCAGCAGCAGAATCGCGAGGCTGCCGAGGCGCGACTCGTGGCGCTGGTGGTGAAGGCGCTGCAGGTGCCCAAGCCGCGCCGAGCGACGCGTCCGTCTCGCGGGCAGAAGGAAGCCCGGCTGCAGGAAAAGAAGCGACGGGGCGAGACCAAGCGTCAGCGGAGCCCTGACAGCTTCGACTAGTCGGCCTCTTCCACGAGCCCCATTCTCGCCTTCAGCCGGGGAATTGCGGCGCGAGCGTGCTGTGACATGGGCGACGCCGGGTAGCGCTCCACCATGCGGCGCAGCTCCACCAGAGCCCGGCCCGGCGTGTCCAACGGTCCGTCGTACAGGTCTGCCAGTCGGCTCGAGGCATAGACGGCATCCCGTGCGCTCGCTCCCGGGAAGTCCCGCACGGCGCGGAAATGCATGGCGGCGCGCTCCGGATCCCGCGCGCCTGCTGCGTACAGGTCGGCGAGCCGGAGCCGGGCCGGCTGGTCGCCTGGATTGTCGAGGAGCACCGCCTCGTATCCGCTCAGCGCACTCGCGATATCGGCCCTGGCTACGAGCGCCTCCAGTTGGGAGTGCTCGTCGACGTAGGGGGTGGAACTCCCGGTGGTGAGGGTGAACGCAGTCGCCACGCTGCCCGCTGCGCCGACGAATCGCAGGGCCAGCCGCGCCGCGAGCGCCCCCACTGCCGCGCCGACGACGAGTGCCGTGAAGCCGAAGCCCACAATCCGAGCGGCACCCGCAGTGGCGAGCAGCCCCACCATCAGACCGTACGCATACGCTCGAAGCGTGATTCCGCCATCGGGGCCATGTCGATCCATGAAGGATCGCTTGTACGACGCGCCATCGGCATCGGGCGGAAGCACAGGGGGAGGCGTGCGCATGGTGTCCTGATATTGCGCCGTGCTGGCGCTTTCGGCAATCTCGGCCGAGCGGTGCCACCCATGCATGGCGGTGGGGCACCATTGTTGCCCGTTGTCCTCACAGCGCCACCGGTGTGGTGTGCTGCTCCATCCTCCGTTGCGGTTCGACCGCGGGACTATGCGATGATTCATCTCGCCCCCCGCCGCGCGGCGTATCTTGCGCTGCTCGGCTCGCTCATTCTAGGCGTCCCCGGCGTGTCCGGGGCGCAGTATTTCGGCCGGAACAAGGTGCAGTACGAGAAGTTCGACTTCCACATCATGCGGACGCCGCACTTCGACCAGTACTTCTATCCGGCCGAGTCGCTCGTCACGCACGACGCGGGACGCATGGCGGAGCGGTGGTACACGCGCCATTCCGACAGTTTCCGGCACACCTTCGACCGCAAGTCGCTGGTGTTCTATGCCGACCAGCCTGACTTCCAGCAGACCAACGTCGTCGGGGACGAGCTCTCCGAGGGGACGGGCGGCGTCACGGAAGGGCTGCGCACCCGTGTGGTGATGCCGTTCACCGGCATCTATGCAGACAACGATCACGTGCTGGGCCACGAGCTCGTGCATGTCTTCCAGTACAGCGTGGCCGAGTCGGGCCCGGGTGGCCTGCAGCGGCTGGGAAGCCTGCCGCTCTGGCTGATCGAAGGCATGGCCGAGTACTTCTCGCTGGGGCGTGACAATCCGCTCACCGCGATGTGGCTGCGCGATGCGGCCGAACGCGATCAGCTCCCGACCATCCATCAGCTCACCACGGATTCTCGCTACTTCCCCTATCGCTACGGGCAGGCCTTGTGGGCCTACGTGGGCGGTCGCTGGGGAGACCGCGCCATCGTGGACGTGTACCGCACATCGCTGCGCCTTGGCTTCGAGGACGGCATCAAGCGTGTGCTCGGCATCGATACGGACTCGCTCTCCAAGGACTGGATCGCCGCCACGCGCCGAGCGTACCTGCCCGCAATCGAGGGGAAGACTCGCCCCAACCAGGCCGGTGAACCCATTCTGCAGGGCGATCGAAAGCGCGGCGAGATGAATCTTGCACCCACGGTGAGCCCTGATGGCCGTCTCGTGGCCTTCTTCGCGCGCCGCGGCCTGTTCGAGATCGAGTTGTTCGTGGCCGATGCGGCAACGGGCCGCGTGATCAAGAAACTCGCCGGCCCCACGAGCAACTCGCATTTCGACGCGATCACGTTCATCTCGTCGTCGGGCGCCTGGAGCCCCGACGGACGCAAGTTCGCCTTCATCGCGCAATCCGAGGGTACCCACGAGGTCGCGATCCTCGATGTGGACTCGGGCGACATCGAGCGCCGGCTGCGCGTGCCGGGCGTTGGCGCCATCTCGAACATCGCCTGGTCGCCGAACGGGCAGACGCTGGCCATTGCCGGGCAGATCGGCGGACTGGGCGATCTGTTCCTCATCGACATCAACGGCGGCACCGTTCGTCAGCTCACCAACGACCGCTACGGCGATATCCAGCCCGCGTGGTCGCCCGATGGTCGCACCATCGCCTTCTCGAGCGATCGCGGCGCCCGCACGAACTTCGAGACGATGACCTTCTCGGACCTGCAGCTCGCGACGATCGACGTGGAGAGCGGCCGCGTCAGCGTGTATTCGCCCTTCGCCAAGGGAAAGCATCTGAACCCACAGTACTCGCCCGACGGTCGGAGCCTCTTCTTCATCAGCGATCAGGACGGATTCAACGACATCTATCGGCTGGAGCTCGGCACCGGCAGCGTCTCCCGCGTCACGCATCTGTCCACGGGCGTCAGCGGCATCACGGCCATATCGCCCGCGCTCACTGTTGCCCCCTCCACCGGGCGCATGCTCTTCTCGGTGTTCGAGGACCAGGGCTACGCGGTGTACGCGCTCGATTCATCGCGTACGCACGGTGAGCCGGTGAAGCCAGGCGTGCAGGTGGCGTCGGCGGGAATCCTGCCACCAGGCGATACGCCGGGACGCTCCATCGTGTCGTCGTACCTCGGCGATCCCACCACGGGCCTCGTGTCCGGCGCGGACTTCACCACCACCAACTACCACTCTGTCTTCGCGCTGGATGCGGTGGGCCAGCCCACCCTTGGCGTTTCAGCAGGCGGTCCGTTCGGCACCGGCGTGGCCGGAGGCGTCTCATTCCTGTTCGGCGATCAGCTCAGCGATCGGCAGATCGGCGTAGCTGTGCAGGCCAACGGCACGGTGCAGGATATCGGCGGACAGGTGCAGTACCTGAACCTCAGGCGCCGGTGGAACTACGGTGCTTCAGCGATGCACGTTCCGTATCAGTATGCGTACTATGGGAACTACACAGCCTCCGGCAACCTGTATCAGCAGGACCTGATCATCCAGCGGGTCTTCCTCGATCAGCTCGGCCTCAACACCCAGTACCCCTTCTCCACCACGCGCCGGCTCGAAGTGGGCGCGGCCGCTACGCGCATTGGATACAGCACGCAGATCCAGAGCCTCTTCCTGGACGCCTCCGGCCGGCCGTTCGATCAGCAGGTCCGGAACGTTCCGTCGCAGGATCCGGTGTACTACGCGTCGGGAAGCCTGGCGTATGTGGGTGACAATTCGTATTCAGCGTTCACGAAT